>CAJONB010000056.1 GCA_905235715.1 uncultured Ruminococcus sp.
TTGCGGTCAATTTCGTCCTCTGTCGCCGAAGGACTAATGCCCGAAAAGTCTGGAAATACGGCGCTTTTTCGCGCCTTACCGGTCAACCCGTGACATCAATACAACCGTCTCCACATGGTTCGTGTGCGGGAACATATCGAAGGGGTGGCAGGTTTCGGCACGGTAGCCCAGTCTGCCGAGCTGACGGATATCCCGCGCCTGCGTTTCGGGATTGCAGGAAATGTAGACGATACGCTCCGGCGAGAGCCGTGCGAGCGCTTTCAGAAATGACGCGGTACAGCCCGCGCGGGGCGGGTCGATAAAGGCGGCGTCAACGGTTTTGCCGTCCTGTGCCAGCGCCTTGGCGTAGTCCCTGCTGTCGGCGGCGGCAAAGGTAATATTGCCGATATGGTTCATGCGGGCGTTTTTGCGCGCGTCGCGGATAGCGGCGGGATTCAGCTCGACCGCCAGCACCTCCTTCGCCTTGTCCGCGGCGACAATGCCGATGGTGCCTGTGCCGCAGTACGCGTCGAGGACGGTTTCGCTGCCGTCGAGGTTCATCAGCCCGACTGCCTTGCGGTAAAGCTGCTCCGTTTGGTCACGGTTGATTTGATAGAACGAGGTCGGTGATATCAGGAACCGCCTGCCGCATAGAATATCAGTGATGTGTCCCTCGCCGAACAGCGTTTCAACCGGCTTGCCTGTAAAGAGCTTGTCGGCGCTGCGGTTCTCGGCAATCACGGCAGTCGTGACGCCGGGGCAAGCCTTTTGCAGGGCGGTCGCGAAGGTGCGCTTCGCGGGGAAAACAGGGGTCGCGCCGTTTATGACGAGCATCATTTCTCCCGTAGCTTCCGCTTCGCGAATCAGCACGCTTTTGAGCCATCCCCTGCCCACGTACGGGTCGTAGGGCGCGACCTTGAAGCTGTGGAACAGCCTGCACAATACGGCGGCGGTTTCATTCGCCCTGCCGGTGCAGAGGGCGCAGCGGGGCGTCGGGAGTACTGTGCGGGTCGCGGACTGATAAACACCGCTGACGATACCCGCCTTGCCGTTTTTGCGAAAGACAAACTGCGCCTTGTTGCGGTAGCCGCTGCTTTTCGGCGACGGTGTGATTGCCTCGACCCGGCACAGCCCGCCGAGCAGCCTTTTGCACTTATTCTCTTTATACCGAAGCTGTTCTTCATAGCTGAGATTGCTCAGCTGGCAGGAATTGCACTTTTTGGCGACGGAACAAAATTCGTTCATGACTTCCTCGCGTGTCCGAAAATTTTCTCTATTGTACCACAAATCCGCGCAATTGTACATGAAAATGTAAATTTTATGTGAAGAAAGTCCCATTTTATCGGCATTTGGGCGCTTTGGCAAAAACTGTAACTTGATAATCGACAGATTTTCCTATATAATGCAAGTATGAGACCGATGAAAATAATGCGCTATAACGGCTCGTTCCGTTACAAAGAGCAAAGGAAAAAGCAGATATCGAAGGCGGTGCTGGCGGTAATATTATCGCTGGTTGTGATTGCCGCAGCGTTTTTCAGCGTCTATGCATTCAGTCGCAGCGTGTCCGAGAAGCAGTCGGAAAATAATACGCTGACCGAAAAGCTGTCCGCGGACGCGACTACAGAGATGACAATGAAGCACGGCGCGGTCTGTATGCTGACCTTGCCCGAGGATGTGGATATCCGCGAGGTGGCGTTCACCTCATCCGACGAGAAAATCGTACGTGTTGACTCTGCGGGCAGAGTGGACGGCATAAAGGAGGGTACGGCGACCGTCACAGCGACGGACGGTGATTTTTCTGCCGCGTGTTTGTTCACTATCGAGGCGGCTGAAAAAACAAAGGCGCCATCCGAAATCACTACGGCGTATCTCGCAAATCTCGACACCCTCTACGCGAATATCGAAAAGAGCAGGGATAACCTCTATCACCTGACTGTTAACCGCCGCACCAACACCGTGACAGTATATACATATAACGAAAAGGGCGAATACAACGTGCCTGTCAGGGCGATGGTCTGCTCCTGCGGCGAGGGCGGCGCGAATATCACGCCCGTCGGCGAATTCCGCACGGCGTCTATGCGCGAGTGGGCGACCCTCTACGGCGACGATACCCATGAGTTCCTGTACGGCCAGTATGTGACTGAGTTCAACGGCGAAATTCTGTTCCACTCTGTGCCCTATGAATTAAAAGATAAGCAAGCGCTGGAAACCTGGGAGTTCAACAAGCTCGGTACAAACGCTTCTCAGGGCTGTGTGCGTCTGGCGGCGGCAGACAGCTATTGGATATACAAGAATTGCCCGCTGAATACGCCCGTCAGCGTGATTGACGCGGATTCCTCCGCCGACCCGCTGGGTACTCCGCCGGCGGTAACACAGAACATGAACAACGGCTGGGACCCGACCGACCCCGATAAGAATAATCCCTTCAGGGATAAGCTGCCCCGCATCCTGAATATCGAGGACGTTACTCTCAGGTTGGGAGAGAAGTTCGACCCGATGGACGGCGTGGAGTCAAAGGATATCTGCGGCAACATCATCACCGACCGTGTGACGATATCGGGTAAGGTGTTGACCGACAAGCCCGGCACCTATTATCTGACCTATAACGTTACCGATGACTTTCATCTCACCCGTTCCGCGAACCGTACCGTTGTGGTAAAATAAAAAATTGATTGGATAAAGAAAACGCTTCCGGGCTGCCCGGAAGCGTTTTCTTTTGCTGTTATAAAAGATTAGTAGTAGTTGTTGTTTTCGTCTTCGTAATTGAGGTTTTCTTCGCCGTAGCCGTAATCGTCATATACGACGTCGTCCTCCACGTAGTCGTCCTCGGGGCTTTCTTCTTCGACATACTCCTCGGTCGGCGCTTCGGTAGCGGGCGCCTTTGTCGGAGCGACTGTCGGGGCGGCTGTCGGGGCGGCTGTCGGGGCGGCAGTCGGCGCCTGGGTTGCCGCTTGGGTGGGATTCAAAGAGGCTTCCTCTGCGGCGTTCTCGTCCTTGTTCAGCGCGTCAATCATAGCGAAGAGCGTTTCCTCAAAGGTGACGCCGGGACGGTAGAAGTTCTTGCGCTCAATGAAGAAGACCCTGCCCTCTTTCAGCGCGCTCAGTCCGCCGAGGTTTTCATCGGCGAGCAGCTTGTCGTAGACGGCTGACTGCGGCTTACCGTCCTTATCGTAGATTCCGTCGAGGAACAGGAAGGTCGGCGAAGCGTAGCGGATATACATCTCGTCCGCTTCGTTGACGTTGCCGCTTTCGTCAACAGTCTCCGTAGAACGGAATTCGGGCGAGGTTTTGTTGGCAAAGACATTGACCGCGCCGTTATAGCTAAAGAGCTTTGACGCCATGCTGCCCTGTGTGAAGGTGCAGTAGTTGCCCTGCTCGTCCAGATACAGATAAGCGTCGGTGACGACGATATTGGAGGTCGTGGTTTTGTACTCGTTGAGCAGGTCAAAGAGCTTTTCGTAGGATTCCTCGCCCTTGGCGCTGCCGTCGGACTTGCCGCCCAGAGCGGTACCCAAATCAATGTAGAGCTGCTTGATTTCCTCCTGTGTGGTTGCGGGGGAGAGGATCGCGACGTTCACGCCCTCCTCGTCGAGCTTGTTGCGCGCCTTGGTGCCGAGCGTTTCGTCGGCGATAACCAAATCGGGCTCCAGCCCCATCAGCGTATCCATCGCCGGGTTTGCCTCCGCGCCGACGGACGGAAGAATGGAGAGCATCTCCTGGTCGCACTCAACGGAGCGTCCTGCGAGCTTGATATCATAGCCCATATAAAGGATAATATCCGCGAAAGCGTCGTTCAGCACGACGACGTGCTTCGGCGCTTCGGTTATCTCGGCGCCGCCGACGGTGACGGGGAAATTCTCGCTTTCCTTATTGCCGCAGGCGGAGAACAGCGCCGCGCATGACAGCAACAGGCACACCGCTAAAATCAGAGATAGGGTTCGTTTCATTTGCATACACCTCATTATGATGTAAATTTCTCTATCTATTGTAACCAAAAGTCAACCATTAGTCAAACAAAACAGGAAAATTTTATCAAAATTCACGAAAAATACAAATTTTTAAAATTTCGTTAAAAAAGTCTTGCATTTTATGAACGCAGGTGCTATAATATCTCTTGTCGCCGATAAGCGACAACAGTTGGTGTTGATGACGCAGGGGGTCCACCCGTTCCCATCCCGAACACGGAAGTTAAGCCCTGTAGTGCCGAAGATAGTGCCTTGGCGACGAGGTAAAATAGGAAGATGCCAACATCTATAAAGGCTTCCACCCAGTAGGGTGGTTGTTTTTTTATACATAAAAATAATAAGAAGCGCTCCCGATAAACTTACGGAAGCGCTTTTGTTATATTATTAAGCCGCAACAGTGGGTTGCTCGGTCGGCAGGGCGGTAACGGTCGCCGCCTCGGTTGCCGTTGTTTTGGGGAGAGCAGGCGCTTCGGTTGCGGCAGGGGCCGCCGCAGCGGCGTTCGTCGCCTTGATAATGCCCTGCTTGAATTTCAGGGTCAGAATCTTCTTGACCTTGGCGTCGATTTGCTCCTGCTTGATTGTGCCGTCCTCAAGCGCGTCCTGAATCGCCCCGATGTATTTTTCGAGGTCGTCCGGCTCGAGGATGATATCAATATCCGCGTCAAAGATACCTTTGACGATGGTTGCGTAATCATAGTTGTCCATCGCGCCCATCGACATACCGTCGGTGATGACGATACCGTCGTAGCCCAGCTCTTTTCTCAGCAGCTCGGGAACGACCTTAGAGGAAAGGGTCGCGGGCATATCGGGGTCGAGGCTGCTGACGACCAGATGACCCGCCATTACCATGTCCGCGCCAGCTTCGATGCCCGCCTTAAAGGGCTGCAGCTCATTCTTTTTCAAGTCCTCAACAGTCGCGTCAACGTAGGCAAGCCCGTCGTGGCTGTCCTCATTCGTGCCGCCGTGACCGGGGAAGTGCTTCAACACGGTGATGACGCCGCCTCTGTGATAGCCCTCTACCGCCGCCGAGACAAGGGTCGCCGCCTGGGCGTAGTCGTCGGAATAGGCGCGGTTGCCGATGACGGTATTATCGGGATTGGTCAGCACATCCGCGACAGGCGCATTGTCCATATTGAAGCCAAACACGCGGATATTGGAGGCAATCGCCTCGGCGTTATCGCGCGCAACGTCAGCGCCCTTGTCCTTGTAGGACAGCATGGGCTGGAATTTTGTCGTGCCGAGCTTTTCGGCAACGCGCGCAACGTCGCCGCCTTCTTCATCGACCGCGATGAACAGCGGGGTCTCGGAATATTTCTGGGAATTTTCAATCAGCTTGGTGGTCTGGTCGTCCGATTCAAGATTCGAGGAATTGTAGATAATACCGCCGACGGGGTATTCTTCCAGACTTTTTTCCGTCATTGAGCCGGCAAGCGTAACAGCTGTGTCGTTATCCGAATCGTCCAGCGGCGCGGTCAGCACCTCGGGCGATACGATAAAGAGCTGACAGAGCTTTTCGTAGTCGGACATATCCTTCATGTAGGCGTCCGCCATCGCGGCATAGTCAGGCTCGGTAGGCGCCTGTGTCGGCGCTTCGGTCGGCAGGACGGCGAGGGTCGGTTCGGCAGGCATGGTCGGCGCTTCGGTTTCGACTACCGCCTCGGCGGTATCCTCCGGCGGCATGAATACAAAATGCACCAGCGCGTAAACGCCCGCGCCGATAATCGCAAAGCCCAAGAGGATCGCGGCAGTCAAAAGCGCGATTCTTTTGCCGCTTGAGCGTTCGGTATATTCCGCGGGGGCTTCATCATCGTCGCTGACAGGCGCGTCTGTCTTGACGGGCTGTTCCTGTTCGTCGCTGTCAAAGTGCGCGCGTTCGGAATTTCCCCTTCTTTTCGGAGCCGCGACAGGCTCGTCGTCTTCGATAAAGCGTGGTTGTTTAGCCATAATATCACCTGTTTCCCTTATCCATATACTGCGCCACGGTAAGCTACTCTATTGTTATGTTAGCATACCAAATGTCGGATTGTCAATTTTCGTAAACGAGCCGAAATGAAACTGTAATCAAAATGTAATTGTTGGCGCAAGAAAGCCTTGTCGCAAAATAAAAATGTCGTTCCGAGCTGATTCCTTTTGTCATTCCGGGCTTGCGAGGAATCTCACAGTGCTCTTTTTCCTCTTGATAACACCTATCAGGTATGATATAACCTGCACAGCAGGCACTTTAAGATTCTTCGTCGCTTCGCTCCTCTGAATGACACGATAATAGGGCTGTCGCATTACAATATGCGACGGCCTTCTCCGGGGACATTGCAGTAATTTCGTAGGGGCGTTTCTGCTTTATCCAACGTTTCGACGGGAGCCTTGCGGTGCGTCGCAGGCATCGTCCCCTACGTCAAAAACCGACGTTGCAATTACTACGTAGAGGCGTTTCTGCTTTATCCAACGTTTCGACGGGAGCCTTTCGGTGCGCCGCACCCTATAGCTCACGTTGCATTTGTTTCGCAAACCTCTATATTCCAAAACTAGTCAGCGTTTCCCATAACTCTTCACTTTTAACTCTTCACACAAACCACGAACTACCGACTACCAACTACCAACTACAAACCCCTACATTCCAAAACGCGTCAGCGTTTCCCATAACTGTTATCTGTTATCTGTTAACTGTTATCTATTATCTAATTGTTATCACAAAAAACCGACCGCGTTGGCGGCCGGTTTTTTGTTCTCAATATTCTCAGAAAATTGAAATTTGCGGGTTGTTTGCGGGATTGAGCCACATCAGGATTTCGTACAAATCCGATTCCGAAATGCCGATACCGCCGCGCGAGTTGGGCGCGTCGCCGACGTGCAGGAATTTTGAACATCCCTTTGACGGGTCGACGGGGTTGCGGTTGTAGTCGAAAATAATACAGTAGGGATAGGATACGGTATATTCGGTCAAATCCTGACTGGTCTCAAAGTCGATCGTCGTCGCGTCGCCGTCAATCAGACGGTTGTAGTTGATGGATGCGGGGTCGGTGATCCAACGCATTCCGTCGACGATTTCGGTATAGCTCAGCGCAGTACCGGGATCCGGGTTCGTGCCTATCGCGAATTCAATATTGTATGTGCCTTTCGGTGTAACGGCGTCATAAGGTACCGTGTCCGCGGCGGCGCCGCTCTCACCCGTATAGCCCTGCATGGGGCTGAATTTCTGCGTCCATACGCCGTTCGCGCCCTTTTCATAGGTATAGACGGTCGCGGATGTGCCTGCGGTTTCGACAAATATCATCTGTGAACCGCTGATGGTCGCGGAGTTAAGCCCCGCCGCTGTCGCAAGGCGGTTAAAGTCCGCGCTCTGCTTCGCGTTATCGGTCGGTGCTTCGGTCGGTGCTTCGGTGGAGGGGACAGTAGCCGCCGTCATGGCTTCGCTCGCAGGCTCGGTCGCGATACCGATGGTGCTTTTCTGAGCTTCGGGGTTATTACCGCCGTTCACCACCGACTGGAAGGAGTTGTTCAGGAACTTGTAGATATTGTCGCCGAAGGTGAATACCAGCACCAGCGACGCCAGTATCAGAAAGGTTGCGATACCGACGAGGATCGCGGCGCGGTTCTCGGATTTAGAGCGCTTGGTTTTATAGTTATGGGGACTGTGATACCGTGATTTATACCGCCTGCGGTTGGTGGTTTTTTCGTTCTTATATTCCATAGTGATCCCTTGTCTGTTCGGTTATTTTTTCACACGCAGCAGAATCGCCGTTGTGTTGTCGACGCCGCCGTTCTCCAGCGCCGCGTCAACCAGCGCGCGGCAGGATTCCGTCAGCGGACGCTTGTTATCAATGATAGAGCGGATATCTTCGTCGCCGAGCATATCGGTCACGCCGTCGGAGCAGAGCAGATAGATATCCCCCGCCTTATACTGACCCATCGCGATATAGGGGCGCAGCTTGTCGTCGCCCGGGTATCCGAGGAATTTTGTGATTGCCTTGCCGCCGTAGTCTAAGGCGATGTGGTCGACGGAAAGCTGTTTCAGCTCGTGCTTTGTGAGGCGGTAGATGCGGCTGTCGCCCGCGTTCAGCACATAAATGTCCTCGCCCGAGAACTGTACCATCGCGGCGGTCGTGCCCATCAGCACCAGCGAGCGCGCCTCGGTTTCTTCGCGCACCTTTTCGTTGAGCATTTCGCTCAGCTCGTAGAGGTACTCCTCATACTGTGCCCTGTCCTGTGCAAAGAGCGCCGCGTGAGATGCGGCGACAAAGGACGCAACCTCGCCGCACGCCTCGCCACCCATGCCGTCAAATACGGCAAAAAGCTCGTTTGTGTCGGAGTATACCGTGCCCGAAAGCACTTTTTCGTCATTACTGTTTACATTTTCGCGGATAACTCCGTCGCAGTAGAAATTATCTTCGTTATTGCGGCGGACTTTGCCGACATTGCAAATCACCGCGTATTCAATCTCATAGCGTTTGATAGGCTTCACCTACTTGCTTTGTTCATTATCACCGGGAATTATTCCGAAACCTCGGCGTCAAAGAATTCTTCGGGTATCTCGACCTCAGCCTTTCCGAAGTCGTCCATCGTACATTCTACGGCGTATACCTCGCCGCCTACGGTGAGCGATACGCGGAGATTAGTCATCCATCCCGCGCCGTTAATGCTGTAGGAGAAGGTACACTCCGATTGAGCGACGGATTTTTCGTTGAGCTTATAGAGCGCGCAGAACGCGTCATAGTCAATCGCGCTGAAAAAGATGGACGCGCCCTTGTCGCGCACCAAATCGAAGAATTCCGTCGTGTCGATTTGATAGGAATAGGTTTTTACGTCGCCGGTAGAAGTGATTTCTAAGCTTGCGAGCGGATTTTTGCCGTCCATGCGGTTCTTGAACAGCTCCATAAAGCGGTTCAACTCGCCGGCGGTATACTGTGAAGTCAATTCCGTGAAGCGCAGGAATGACGCGCCGTCAAAGCTGCCTTTTCTGTAATCGGTGTTGAAGTCAAAGAAGTTCAGTACCTTATCGGTACAATCACGCACGCGCCACTTTCCGTCATAGAGATTGCCGCTGATGTATGTGTCGCCCACGGCGTAGACAGCGCCCGTATAGGTGTACTCGCCGTAATCCGCGTCATAGATGACCTGCAAATCCTGCTTTGAGGGATCCGCCGTATACGCGCCCTTGTATTTCATGACAGCCTTGCCGTCCTTCTGCGCCTCCAGCGCAAAGGTAAAGGACGAGTTGAAGTCCTTTGCGGACGCCTTGACAAACCGCGTGAGGGGATGGGTCACGTTGTTATAGTAGCGTATTCCGAAGAATACGGCGATAATCAGCAGTATGGCGACGCCGATGTAGATAGCTGTTCTGTGTTCTTTGAGCCACATCCGTCGCATGGATATGGTTTTTTCGTCATCCAGCTCCGCTTCGGATATAGCGGGAATTGATTTTTTGCTCAACGGCGTACCTCCTTATTTTGATAGTTTGCCTATTATCTCCCGTACATTATAGCAAAAACCATGATTCCTTGTCAATAAAAGCGACATAAGCGTAATCTTTTTACATTATTGTCATTTTTATGTATAAAGCTATTGCGTTCACGGGATAATCCGTCTATAATATAATTGCTATAAGCTATTATCGACGAAAGCAGGTGTATTTATGACAAAGCGCTTCTTATCCTTATTTTTGGCGGTCATTCTGATGATGTCCGTCTTATCCCTTGCGACCCTGTTTACCCATGCGGAAAGTAACGCCGCGGAAAAGCTCGGCGACGTTGACGGCGACGGCGAGATTGCGATTCTCGACGCGACGGCGATTCAGCGGCACTTGGCGAGCCTTAAAACGCTTTCGGACAGCGAGATCCGGCGCGGTAAGGTCAGCGGCGAGGCTGAGCTGACGATTCTTGACGCAACCTTGATTCAGCGCTATCTCGCGAGCCTGATTGACCGTTTCCCCGCGGCGGACACAGCGCCCACCGATTCTCCGACCGAGCCGTATACCGACGAGCCGACAGGCTTCCATGCCTACACGATTACCGTCAGGGATGACGGCATTTCCAAGGCTTATGCAAGCACGGATGGGGTGATTGAGGGCGCGGATTACGTTACTCTGACCGCGGAGCCGAAAGCGTCCTATACCTTTAAGCAATGGCAAATCAGCGGAAATTATACGATTATTTCCGGCTCGCTTACCGACGCGGTGCTGGTGATTGCCCCACATTCCGATATTACCGCGCTGGCGCAATTTGAGAAAGAAGCACCCGAGGAGGCGACCAAGGTGAAGGACAATATCACCGTCTATTTCAGCAATAACAAGAACTGGTCAACCGTCAACGCCTATATCTATAAGCAGTCGACGGGTACCGCGATGAGTGCGTGGCCCGGCAAGGCAATGACCTATGTCAAGACCAATGATATGGGAGAGAAGGTCTATTCCGTGACCGCCGACGTCACCAAATACGACCGCATTATCTTTAACAACGGTTCTCAGCAGACCACCGACACGCCCCTGACAAAAGCCAGCTCCGGCTATTTCATCATCGGCGAATCGAACGGCAAGCTGCTCGCGGGGCTGTACCCCTACGGTCAGAACAGCGAAGGCAGCATCAAGACCGTTTCGATGAATTATCCCGACGGCTATAAGAAGAATATCTATATCTGGACGCCCGTCGGCTATAATCCCGCAGATAAAACGAAGAAATACTCCGTCCTCTATATGTGCGACGGTCAGAACCTGTTCGGTCAAAAGACGACCCTCTCGGGATATGAATGGGAGTGCGACGAAACCGTCCTCTCGCTGATGCAGAACGGCGGCGACGGCGTGATCGTGGTCGGCGTGGATAATTCCACCGATAAGCGCGACCATGAGCTGACCCCGAATATCGGCGCTCTCAGTCCGACGGCGAGCGCTTCGTTCAAAAACGGCGGCGGAAAGGTATTCTCCGATTTCGTGGTCGATACCGTTATCCCCTACGTCGAGTCGAACTATAACGTCAATTCCATCCGCGGTATCGCAGGCTCGTCCTCGGGCGGTATCGAGGCGTTCTATATCGGCGTAGAGCATCCTGAGACCTTCCGCTATGTCGGCGCGCTGTCACCCGCATTCCTGCTGTTTGAAAAGACGGTCTGGGACAGCTACCTGAGTGAAAAGGATTTCAGCGGCAACGTTCCGCGCATCTATTTCTACAACGGTAACAGCAGCAAAGATTCGCTGGAAAGACGCCTTTATACCGACGCTGTCGCGATGGAGGGCTGGATGAAGTCCCACGGCTACCCCGCCGATAAGATGGCCACCGTCGTCGATAATGACGGCGTCCACAGCGAAGCCTTCTGGGCGCTCTACTTCCCCGAATTGCTCAGCTACGGTCTGAATCTGTAAGTTTTTCGACAGTCAAAAACGCCCCTGAGAAACCTCAGGGGCGTTGCTGTTTCATTTGTATTTTACCGGGATAAGTCCATGTCGACCCGCTCTGCGACAAGCGGCAGGTAGAACTTTGCGTAGCCGAGGGCGGTGGGGTGGATGCCGTCGCAGTGCCCGAGCTTCGCGCGGTAGGCGGTGTATGCCTCGCGCATAGCGGTCTGCTCGGTGCAGAAATCGGTGTCGTTATAGATATCGGCAATATCCATCTGCCATTTCTGCGCGACGGTCAGCTCGGTCTCGCCGAATTGCTGTTCCTTTATATCGTCGCATACGTCCATATCATGGGCGCGGATATAAACAACAGGTACGCCGGGCCAGTATCTTTGAAGCAGATAGGCGGAATATTCAAAGCCGCCCGCAAAGGTGCGTTCATTGACGTCCTTGGGGTCGTAGCCTGTGACTACCTCGCCGTGTTTGGCGTATACCATATCATTGGTGCCTCCGTTGAGCAGGATGATATCCGGTTTGGATTGGTTGATTCTTGCGGCGGTTTTTATCTGATCCGGGATATGACTGTGACCGCTGCATACGCCGAAGGTCGCGCCGGAAACGGAAAAATCCAGAACGGTCATGCCGTATTTTTCGGCAGTCATATCGGAAATGCCTCTCTCTTTGTTGCCCATACCGAACATGATGCTGTCGCCGAAGGACAGCGCGCGCTTGCCGTGAAGCCGCTCGTACCGTCCCGCCTCGGCCAGCAGGGCTTGGTACTCTTCGCCTGTAATCAGCGCGTCGGGAGAAACACAGCCGTTGCTGTCGGGGAGAAAGTAACCGTAGTAGACAGCCGTAGAAAGGGCGGTATCGTTCTCATTAAGGTCGGCGATATTATCCGCCGTGCGGGCTTCATAGCCGAGCGCCTTGACAAGCGTCTGTGCGACAAAACGGCGCGTCAGCGGGGAATAGGGGTCGGCGGAAGCATCGTCAATGACGCCGTTCTCCAGCGCTGTGGACATGACCGCGTGGGGGGTGTCACCGGAGACAGGAAGCTTCAACACGCCCTGCAAATCGGTCAGCCACTGCGCGCAGGTATAGACCTCGGCGGAGTAATGGTCGCTCAGCCAGCGGGAGTAATTCTCCTCCGCGCCGCCGGCGTCGAGGGTATCCTCTTCAAAGCCGATTGCGCCGATAGACAGCGGCGTTGCAGATACGTCGGGCGTGGTGTTCGACTCCGCCTGCGCCTTTGTGCAGGCAGCAAAAACACAGCCCAGGCAGAGTGCCAGCGCTGCGATTGTAAGATACGTTATTCGATTTTTTACCTTTTTGGAAATGACTTTCATACCGCTTTTCCTATCCGTAAAAATCTATAATAGAATTATTATACGACAAAAATCGGAAAGAATCAAGCTTTTTTTACTTTTTTAGAATAATAATATCAGCTGCCCCGGTTACGGCGGTAATCCCGGGAATTTTCGCGGTAAGTATTTTTGGTGTTGAATGCCCGCCGCCGGCGTCGGGCGTGAAGGTATGCTTTTTCAGTTATCTGCCGTCAGAAAATCGTGCAGCTCACGGTTGAGCCTGCCGACAGGAAGCCCCATAACATTGAAGAAATCGCCCTCGATTCCCTTGACGAACAGACTGCCCTTCCCTTGGATTCCGTAGGAGCCTGCCTTGTCAAAGGGGTCGCCTGTCGCGATATATTCTTCAATTTCCCTGTCGGTCAGGGGGTAGAATTCTACTTTTGTTTTCTCGCCGAAGGCGCGCGATTTGCCGCCGCATATTATGCAGCAGCCGGTGACAACGGTATGTACCCTGCCGGACAATGCTTTGAGCATCTGTACCGCGTCGTCCTTATCCTTGGGCTTTCCGAGGAGCTTGCCGTCGAGAATGACCACGGTGTCCGCGCCGACGACAACCCTGCCGGGGTGGTTGACGGCAACCGCTCCCGCCTTAAGCGTTGCGAGATATACGGGCGCTTCTGCGGGAGCAATACCCGCGGGAAGAATCTCCTTTGCCTCGGACACAATGACCTCGACGTCATCCGTGATACGGTGAATCAGCTCCTGCCGCCGCGGGGACTGTGACGCAAGTATGATACTCTGCATAGCTTTCTACCTTCTTTTGTAAACAGTATAATGCTCTGCCGGGCGAACCATCATCCGGATGATGGCAAAAATCGCCGCGGACATAAAGATAAAGATACATACATTCAAAAGCATACCGACACATCCCTTGCAGTTGTCGGGGATTGTCCCCCGCAATCTTATGATAGCACAGGATGTGTCCGATAAACGGGACTTTAAAGCTTATCCTTAATAGACCTGGGCAACCAAAAATGAAAAAGTAAATGTAGGATTTTAGGACTAAAAATCGCTGTTTTGGTTGCATTTACTCTTGCAATCGGTTAGATTATTTTTGGAGCAGCTGT
>CAJONB010000057.1 GCA_905235715.1 uncultured Ruminococcus sp.
TTGGTCGCGGTGGGATAGTCGCGGCGGAAGATCAGATAGACCTCTTCACAGAGGTTGGACAGATAGATCGCGTCGCCCAGCGCTGAGTTGCCCGCGCCGATGACGGCTGTTTTCTTTTTGCGGAAGAAGCCGCCGTCGCATACCGCGCACCAGCTGACGCCGCGTCCGCGAAGCGCGTCCTCGCCCTTGATTTCCAGCTCTCTCCTGCGAACGCCGTTGGCGATGATGACGGTTTTTGCCTCAATCATTTCGGCGTTGGTCGCGACGGTGAAAACGCCGTCGGCTTTGGTAAGTCCCGTTACATCCGCGCTCAGGCTCTCCACGCCCAGCGCGTCCACCTGCGCTTTCATATTTGCCGCAAGCTCATAGCCCTCGATTTCCTTGACCGAGGGATAATTCTCGATTTTCGCGGTCAGCGCTGCCTGACCGCCGAAGCCGCCCTTTTCGATAATGACGGTCGACATTCCCGACCGTGCGGCGTAGATTGCCGCGGTCATTCCGGCTGCGCCGCCGCCGATAATTGCTAAGTCATACATCGGTTTTTGCTCCTTTCGGATTTTGAATGAATTCTGAATTCTTTGATTTTTCTATGGATTTATTGTAGACGTTGTGATACAATATTATTTAAAGGCACCTCTAAAAATTCTTGCAGCCCGATAGCACGATATCTTCACGCCGCATTTTTATTCAAAAAGACTTGAAATACGTCAGTATTCCTGCGCTTTTTTCATAAAAATTCAGCATAAAGGCACTCTCAGACTACACGAATTTTTAGAGGTGCCCTAAAAAGAAACGGAGGTCATTGCTATGGCAGTTGAACATTTAACGGATAGTAATTTTACGGAAAAGGTCGATAACGGCGTTGTACTGGTCGATTTCTTCGCTACATGGTGCGGCCCGTGCAAGATGCTCTCCCCGGTTATCGAGGAGATTGCCGACGAGTGCGACGGCTCCTTTGCGGTCTATAAGGTCGATATCGACGAGGCGCAGGACGTCGCGATGGATTACGGCATCATGAGCGTTCCTACGCTGATTGTATTCAAAAACGGCGTTGAAGCGGAGCGCATGATCGGCGTCCAGCCCAAGGCGACCGTCCTCGACACCGTCAAGCAGCTTGCCGGCTGAGAATATCCGAATAAAAGACCCACTGCGGCTATTGTGTCCGTAGTGGGTGATTTTATTATTGTCTGCCTATTCATAGTGAAAATATTGTTTGATTGCGCGGAAGCTCTCGTCCGAGATAACGTGTTCGATACGGCAGGCGTCCTCGGCGGCTACGTCGGGATCGACGCCGATATCGGTGAGGACGCGCGTCAGGTATTGGTGGCGCTCATAGATTTTTTCCGCAATCTCTCTGCCTTCATCGGTCAGGCTGATTCCGCCGCCGTCGCCGACGGTGACAAAGCCGCCGTTACGCAGAAGTCCGATCGCCCTGCTGACGGAAGGCTTTGAAAAGCCCATGTACTCGCCGACGTCAATCGCGCGCACAAAGCTCTTTGTATTGGATAAGATAAGGATCGTTTCAAGATACATCTCGCCGGATTCCTGTAAGTGCATGGATAATCCTCCCATCCTCTTTGAATTCGGTATAGCCTTATTTAATCATATCATAAGGATTTCAAAAAATCAATCACCCACATTGATTCTGCTTAAATTATATTTGATAAAATATAATTTGTCAATATATAAATGATAAAAATTTCGCCTCCCTCGATTAAGGGAGGCATGAATCGTAAATTCAGTTCGGGTTTTCGTCGTCGGCGCGGTCGTCGATAATATCGGCGATGATTTCGCGCTCGTCCATGTGATATTTCACGCCGCGGATTTCCTGATAGTCCTCGTGACCCTTGCCCGCCAGCACGATGATGTCGCCGTCCTCGGCGTTCTCAATGCAGTAGCGGATAGCGTCGATACGGTTGGGGATAACGATGTAGTTGCCGCTGACCTTGTCCAGACCGGTTTTGATGTCCGCGATAATGTCCATTACATCCTCATAGCGGCTGTTGTCCTCGGTGACGACGCTCAGGTCGGAGAGCCTGCCCGACGCCTCGCCCATTTCATAGCGGCGGGCTTTCGGACGGTTGCCGCCCGCGCCGAACATGGTGATAAGGCGGTGCGGCTTGTATTCTCTCAGGGTGCTGAGGACGTTCTCCATCGAAACGGCGTTGTGCGCGTAGTCAATCAGCATAGTGTAGTTGCCCGGAACGGGAACCACCTCGACTCTGCCCTTGACCTTAACGTCGGACAGACCCTTGAGAATATCCTCGTCGGTGATGTCAAAATGACGGCAAACGGCGATAGCCGCGAGCGCGTTGTAGACGGAGAATCTGCCGGGAATCGCGACCTCTACCTCCAGCTCCTTCACGCCGGTCGTGTGGAAGTGAACGCCGATGAAGCCCGCCTTTGCGACCAGCTCGTCGCCGTGAGCGACCAAATCGGCATTCTCGCTGTAGCCGTAGGTTTCGATGTCGCAGGTGTGACCCTGTATAATCGCCTCCGCATTTTCATCGTCGATATTGATGATACCGTGCTTACAGCACTTGAACAGCAGGCTCTTGCACTGCAGGTATTCCTCCATATCCTTATGCTCGCTGTCGCCGATATGGTCGTCGGAGAAGTTGGTGAATACGCCGTAGTCAAAGAGAATACCGTCGGTGCGGTGCCATTTTAAGCCGAGCGACGAGGCTTCGATGACCATCGCCTTACAGCCCTCGTCCAGCATACGGCGCATCGCCTGCTGAATCTCGTAGCTCTCGGGAGTGGTGTTGTTGGTTTTGTAGATACGGTTGTCAATCAGGATGCCCAGCGTTCCGATGGTGCCCGTTTTGATACCCGCGGTTTCGAGGATTGAGCGAATCATCGCGACAGTGGTCGTTTTGCCCTTGGTACCCGTGACAGCGATCGTTGTCAGCTGTTCGGCGGGTCTGCCGAAGAATTCGACAGACATTTTTGCGAGAACCGCGCGCGTATCCTTGACCCTGACGGTGGTAACGCCGTCATAGACAAAGCCCTTGTCCTCGACGACCAGAGCCGCCGCGCCGCGCTCAACAGCGTCCGGGATAAACTTGTGACCGTCGACGTTATAGCCCTTCAGCGCGACAAACACACAGCCGGGGACGACCTTGCGGCTGTCGTAAATCACGTCCTTGACGTCAACGCCGAGAGAGCCGGCGTCGGTGATATAGTCGCATTTTTGCAGTAAATTGATCAGCTTCATGATTACCTCCTGTACTTCCGGCTGTCTCGAAGCGCTGTTAAGCACATTATGCCGGAGAGCCGCTGTCAGACAATTGTCCGGACCCAGCGGGAATTACGATTGAAAAATACCCTTATATTATACATATAAATATACGCGGATGTCAATGCGTTATTTTACCGCTTTGGGGCAGTTTTAGTAAAAATATACGAAAATAAAGTTACAGCTTGTAACAATTTGCGTTTGCTTCTCTGAGAGAATAAAAAGAAATCCGCCCGACGGTAACTGCCTACTACTTCTTCCAATCGGTTTGGCAGGTTGCACAAAAGTCGATTTTCTATAATGTACAAAGGAACGGGACACAATTTGTGAAAAATATCTATAAACTGAAAATTCAATTGTTAAAATCAACAAAAATCAATTTATAAATTAATGTTTTAGATAAAAAGTACAAAGGGAGTTGCAATCACCCCTCCGGTTATGGTAAAATTTATACAGTGATAAGGTGCGGCCGGTCCGGATTCTCGGTCGAACCTCACAAATTATTTTTTTGAAAGAAGGAAATCCATCATGAAAAAGTTTTTAGCGCTGCTCCTCGCAGTAATGATGCTGGCTTCCGTACTTGTTGCCTGCGGCGGCGACAAGAAGGACACCTCGGCTTCAGGCTCAGGTTCAGGTACCGCTGACGACAGCGATCCCTTCTACGGCGACGATAATATCGAGCTGCTGGTATGGGCTGCCGATAAGGCGATCGACGTAACCAAAGAGCTCTGCGACGAGTTCAAGGCGAAGTATCCCGACAAGAAGATCGACATCACTGTTCAGGTACAGGGCGAAGGCGACGCTGCTGCTCAGGTTCTTAACGATAAGGACGCTGCTGCGGACGTATTCAGCTTTGCATGCGACCAGCTGACCAGACTTCTGAACGCGAACGCTCTTACTCCCATTTCCGAAAATCGTAAGGAAGACGTAATCGCGCGTAACTCCGAAGCTTCTGTCAACGCAGCTACCGTTGACGGAGATTTATTCGCGTTCCCCGAGACCGGCGACAACGGCTACTATCTCGTATATGACAAGAGCGTTGTTTCCGACGAAGACGCGAAGACCCTCGAAGGCGTTCTCGCAGCCTGCAAGAAGGCTAACCGTAAGTTCGTTATAGACGCAGGTAACGGCTTCTTCTCCTGCATGTTCCCCTTCACCGGCGGTCTGACCCTCGAAGGCATCAGCGATGACGACGTACAGCTCTTCAACGATTATGACGAAGATAAGGTTGTCGATACCCTCGAAGCTTTCGCAAAGCTGTTCCATGACTACAGTGACGTATTCCTCTCCTCTGAGGCTACCAAGATTTCTACCGGTATGGCTTCCGACCCCAGAATCGTAGCTGCCGGTATCGACGGTTCCTGGAACGCTGCTGCTGTTGAAGACGCTCTCGGCGATGACTTCGGCGCGGTTAAGCTCCCGACCATCAACGTAAACGGCACAGACGAGCAGATCGTTTCCATGCACGGCTATAAGCTCATCGGTGTTAACAGCCACTCCAAGCACCTCGATGCTGCTGAAGTTCTCGCAGACTTCCTCACCAGCGAAGAGGCTCAGCTCAAGCGCGCTCAGGTTCTGTCCTGGGGTCCCTCCAACAACGAAGCTGTTAAGGATCCTTCCGTAACAGATAACGTTGCTCTGTCCGCTATCCTCGAGCAGTCCAAGTACTCTGTACCTCAGGTCAACATCGCCGACACCTTCTGGTCGCCGATGGGCACACTGGGCAACACCCTCTGGAAAGATGCTGACTTCTCCAAGGATACCATTAAGAAGAACTTCGAGAAGACCATCGCTAACATCAAGGACGAATAATCCTCTTTGATCCGGCGACAGCCTTACAGAAAGGCTTCTTTATAAAAAGTTAAATGCTGCGGGCGGACGGTGAAGCGCCGTCCGCCCGCCGAAATGCTTCTTTACTGTATACCTTTATTCGTCTGTTAAGTATACGGTTTCCATTTAACAGACGAATAAAACTTCAAGCTGGGAGTTGAACTGATGAAATATATTGATTATGTACAGCTCAACCCGTTCCAAAAAATCTGGTATAATCTCAAGCAGTTCTTTAAAGCGCTGCCCTCCAATATCGTTAAGATTTGCAAGGCAATCGGCAGATTCTTCAAGAAACTTTTTGTCGGTATCGGCAAGGGCGTAGCCGGCTACTTTACCAGATTTGTCAAGGGCGACTGGGCTACAAAACTTTCTTACATCATAATGGGCTTCGGCAATATGATGAAGGGCCAGATTATCAAGGGATGCATCTTCCTCGCTACAGAGGTAGCGTTTATCGCATTCATGATTAGTTTTGGTGCAAACAAGATTTATAATCTCGGCTTCTTTAACAACGGCAAGATCGGTTTCAGAGAAAAAGGCGAGTATGTTCGTACCGCCAGCGGCGCGCGCGAGTATCTCCCTCCGGATGACTCCATGCAGCTTCTCCTTTACGGCGTAATGACGGTCATCATTATTGCGCTGTTCCTGGTCATTTATTTTGCCAGCGTTAAGTCTGCTTATAAAGCTCAGCAGAAGGTTGCCGCAGGCGAAAAGCTGCCGACCTTTAAGGAAGAGCTCAAGCAGTTCGGCGACGAGAAGTTCCACGTAACGCTTCTTGCTTTCCCGTCACTGACGATTTCCATCTTTACTATCTTACCGCTGATCTTCATGATTTTGATCGCGTTCACCAACTATACCGAGAAGACTCCGTTCTTCCAGTGGGTCGGACTGCAGACCTTCGCGGATATCTTCCAGTCCTCCGGCGGCGCGAGCAAGGGCTACACCTTTGTAGAATTAACAAAATGGACATTGATCTGGGCAGTATGCGCTACCGTACTGAACTACATCCTCGGTATGGTCGTTGCCCTGATGATTAATAAAAAGGGCATCAAGCTGAAGGCTCTGTGGAGAACCCTCTTTGTCGTTACCGTTGCGGTACCTCAGTTCGTTTCTCTGCTTCTGATGCAGCAGATGCTCGAAGGTAACCAGTTCGGCGCATTCAACCAGTTATTCGAGCAACTCGGGTGGCTGCCAACGAACGCCGACGGAGCTGTCCAGTATATTGACTTCCTGGGCAACGCCAATAAATGGGTACCTCGACTGACGGTTATCGTCGTCAATATCTGGGTCGGTATCCCGTATACCATCCTGATTACATCCGGTATTTTGATGAACATTCCGGCTGACCTGTACGAGAGCGCGACCATCGACGGCGCGGGTCCTGTAAGAACCTTCTTCAGCATCACCCTGCCCTACATGCTGTTCGTTACCACTCCGTACCTGATTACGACGTTCATCGGCAATATCAATAACTTTAACGTTATCTACCTCTTGGTCGGCGATCAATATTCAATGGATCTGCATAACGCGGGGTATACCGACTTGCTTGTCACGTGGCTGTTCCGACTGTCACAGACAACGGGTGAATATAACCTTGCGGCGGCCATCGGTATCTTGGTATTCATTGTCTGCGCGACTGTATCGCTGCTGACGTTCAACCTTACCAAGTCCGCCAAGAATGAGGAGGAATTCTCATGATAAAAAGTTATAAAGCACGTAGAATTATTTCCAATACGGTCATTTATATTCTCCTCGGCGGTCTCGGTCTTATCTGGATTTCTCCGCTGGTTTATCTGATTCTTCACTCCTTCCGCGGCGGCAAGGCTGAGCTTGCTACCACGATTATTCCCCAGTCATGGACGTTCGACAACTACGCGAAGATTTTCAATCCTCCCGACCCCAACGTTGTCAACTTCCCCCAGTGGTTCATGAACACGTTCATTATCGCTATCTTCAGCTGTATTATTTCTACCCTTGCGGTACTTATGGTTTCCTACGCCTTCAGCCGTCTGCGCTTTAAGGCAAGAAAGCCTCTGATCAACATCGGTATGATTCTGGGTATGTTCCCCGGCTTCATGACCATGATCGCGATTTACTACCTGCTGAAGGTTATGGGTATTCTCTCGATGCCCAGAGTTGCTCTGATTATCTGTTACTCCGCAGGCGCCGGTCTCGGCTATCAGATCAGTAAGGGCTTCTTCGATACCATCCCACGTGCGTTGGATGAAGCGGCGACTATCGACGGCGCTACCAAGAATCAGATTTTCTGGAAGATTATTCTTCCGATGTCTAAGCCGATTCTGGTATACACCGTACTGACCTCCTTCATCGGTCCGTGGACGGACTTCATTCTGGCGAAGATTATCGTCGGCGCGCAGGGCCCCGAGAACTATACGGTTGCGATTGGTCTGCAAAAGCTGGTAGGCCAGGAGTACAAGGCACAGCACTTCCGCGAGTTCCTTGCCGGCTCCGTTATCGTTGCCGTACCGATTACAGCCCTCTTCCTGTTCATGCAGAGATATTATGTTGAAGGCGTTACCGCCGGCGGCGTAAAGGGCTAATCTTTCAATCAATAAGGGCGGAGAGCTTCTCCGCCCTTAACTTTTACTTATTATAACGGTGATTCTATGAAAAAATTACTATCCCTTATTCTTGCTGTCGCAATGCTCGCGAGCGTACTTTCCGCCTGCGGCAATACAAAAAGCGATTCCTCCGACAAGACCTCCGACAAATCCTCCGACGGAAAAGCGTCCGTCGCCGACCCTGTCGACACCCTGACCGCCGAGCCGTCGACCGACAAATACCGCAGCTACTATCAGGTGTGGATCGGCTCGTTCTATGACTCCGACGACGACGGCACAGGCGACCTGCCCGGCGTGCTTGAAAAGCTCGATTACATCAACGACGGCGACCCGAACGGCGGAGATGACCTCGGCGCCGACGCGATATGGCTTTCGCCGATGATGCCCTCCTCCACTTACCATAAGTATAACGTCGAGGATTACTATAACATCGACGAGCATTTCGGCACGCTCGATGATTTTGACAAGCTGATTGAAGAATGTCACAAGCGCGGCGTTGTCGTGATTATCGACCTCGTGCTCAACCACGCGGGCGCGGGACATGAATTCTTCCAAAAAGCCTGCGAAGAGCTGCGCGACGGCAAAGAGGACGGCTACGCGCGTTACTTCAATTTCTCCAAGAAGCAGGACGCTGTCCATCAGCACGCTGTCAGCGGCACCGACTATTACTATCAGGGCGACTTCTGGGATCAGATGCCCGACTGGAACCTGAGCTACGATGGCACCCGCGAATATTTTACGGACGTTACCAAGTTCTGGATTGACCACGGCGTCGACGGCTTCCGTCTGGACGCGGTCAAGTATTTTGACGACGACCACACCGACGGCAAGGAGTTCATGAAGTGGTTCTACGACATGGCGAAGGGCTTCAAGGACGATATCTACATGGTCGGCGAGGACTGGACCGAAAGCGGCGACATCTACGATATGTATGAGAGCGGCATCGACAGCCTCTTTAACTTCAAGTTCGCAGGCATGGGCGGCGATTTTCTTGTCGCGGCAAGCAACGTCGATGGTTTTATCAAGAAGCTCAAGAAGTACGACAACAACATCAAGGAGCATAACCCCGACGCAATCAACGCCAACTTCCTGACCAACCACGATATGTCGCGTCTGGCGGAGCTGCTCGATGTGGACGAGAACAAATTCGCCGCGGCGGCATATATGTTTGCGCCCGGCAACTCGTTCACCTACTACGGCGAGGAAATCGGCATCGAGGAGATTGCGACCAGCGACGACGTCGGCAAGCGCACCGCGATGATTTGGGACAACGACAACCTGCCCGATATCGTAGTGGAGGGTAGGGACGTCAACAATGAGAATCCCCTCGGCGGCGTCAAGCAGCAGCTTGAGGATCAGAACAGCCTGCTGAACACCTACCGCAAGCTGATAAAAATCCGTATGCAGAATCCCGAGATAGCGCGCGGCGACATTACCGATACCGTGCCCTTCGACGATTCCGACTGCGCGGGCTACATCATCGACGACGACGGCTCCCGCCTCCTGATTATCCATAACGCAAGCGACGACGACAAGGAGCTTACCATCGACATGGTGAAGAATCCCGAGCTGCGCGGATGGTCGGTTGCTCAGGAAAAGAGCGAGGGCATTTCCGCGACCCTCGACGGCACAAGCCTGAAAGTTCCCGCAAAGACCTCCGTCGTTATCAAAGAAAACAAATAATTCCGCGACAGAGCGACAAAAACGCCCGCTGATGTGTTCAGCGGGCGTTGTTTTTTCACGATAGACGGAAAACGGAAAAAATCCTTGCGCGCTTTTCGGATTCCGCCAATTTCAGCGCAAACATCCCGAAAAATTGCATACACGCACCGACAAACCTGCCTGTCCGCGACCGTTATAATAAAGGCATATCAATCATATCATTGTATGCAAAAGGAATGTTGAATATGTCAGTGACGGAAATCGTAAAACAGCGTAACCATACCCACCGCGCCGCCTCGCGCCGCCGCGTATCGGGAGCGGCAAAGCAGTTCGCCGTACATATCGCGTATTTCGTGAGCGGGGCGCTGATCTCCCACGGGGCGATGCTCGGCTCCATGTCGCCGTTCGGCGCGTCCTTCTGCGCGGCGGTACCGTTCTCTTACCTGCCCGCGGGCGTTCTGGGAACTGCGCTGAGCTATCTCTTTCTGTCGCCCGTCGATTCGTTCCGCTATATCGCGGTAATCGTCGCCATCGCCGCGGTGCGGTGGCTGCTCAACGAAATCAAAAGGATTTCCGGGAGCCGCTTTTTTCCCTGTGTGGTCGCTTTCCTGCCTGTGTTCGCGACGGGACTCGCGCTGACGTTCAGCCCGAAAAGCGAATTAACGGAGGTGTTTGAGTGCTTTGTCGAGGCGCTGCTTGCCGCAGTCGGCGCGTATTTCATGAGCCGTACCGCAGCCCTCACCGCCTCGCGTCGGGCGCTGCCGGGCTTCAGTCAGCAGGAGCTTGCCTGCATTGCGATGACAGGCTGTATCCTGCTATTGTCG
>CAJONB010000058.1 GCA_905235715.1 uncultured Ruminococcus sp.
GCGAAGCCGCCGCCCGTACCGCCGAGGGTAAACGCGGGACGGAGGACGACAGGATAGCCGATGGTTTTTGCGGCTTCCTTCGCCTCGTCGAGGTTATAGGTAATTTGCGAGGGGATGACCGGCTCGCCGATACTTTCGCACATTTCCTTGAACAGCTCTCTGTCCTCGGCGCGCTCGATGCTCTCGGAGGAGGTGCCGAGCAGCTCTACGTTACATTCCCGCAGAATTCCCTTGCGCTCCAGCTCCATCGCAAGGTTCAGACCTGTCTGACCGCCGATACCCGGCAGAATCGCGTCGGGGCGTTCCTTGCGGATGATTTTTGCGATATATTCAAGCGTCAGCGGCTCCATATACACCTTGTCGGCAATCATCGTATCCGTCATAATGGTGGCGGGATTCGAGTTGCAGAGGATGACCTCGTAGCCCTCCTCGCGTAATGCCAGACACGCCTGTGTGCCCGCGTAGTCGAACTCAGCCGCCTGACCGATAACGATAGGGCCCGAGCCGATAACAAGAATCCTCTGTAAATCCTTACGCTTCGGCATCATTTTTCCTCCTTCATTAAACGGATAAATTCGTCAAATAGATAGGCGCTGTCCTGCGGCCCCGGCGCGCTTTCGGGATGATACTGCACGCCGAAGGCTTTATCCCCCGGACAAGCCGCCCCCTCGACGGTATTGTCGAGCAGGTTGATATGCGTCACCTGCAGTTGCGTATCGCTCAGGCTATCCGCGTCGACCGCGTAGGAATGGTTCTGCGAGGTGATTTCGACCCGATCCGCGGCAAGGTTCTTAATGGGATGGTTGCCGCCGCGATGACCGAATTTCAGCTTGTACGTTTTAGCGCCGTAGGAGAGCGCGAGAATCTGGTGTCCCAGACAGATGCCGAAAATCGGCACAGCGCCGTGCAGTGCGCGAACGGTGTCAATCAGCTCCGGCACATCCTCGGGATTTCCCGGGCCGTTGGAGAGGAAAACACCGTCGGGCTTCAGGCGCAGAATTTCTTCAGCCGGTGTATTGTAGGGGACGACGGTCACATCACAGCCCCGTTTCAACAACGAGCGGAGGATGTTTTCTTTCATTCCGCAGTCAACCGCGACAACATGATAAAGCTGTTTCTCCGAACGGTAAAACTCCGCCGCCTTTCTGCTGACGCGCGCGACCGCGTCGGTAGGCAGGCGGAAGCTTCTGACTTCTTCGAGCGCTGTTTCAATATCGGCGGTGCTGTCGGTTATCATGGCGCGGCAGGAGCCGTAATCGCGGATGCGACGCACCAGCCACCGCGTATCAACGCCGCTGATTCCGACGATTCCATACGCCTTCATCACATCATCAAGGGTCTGCATACTGCGGAAGTTGGACGGTTCATCGTTATATTCGCGGACAATCAGCGCCCCGATGGTGGGCGTTTTTGTTTCAAAATCCTCCGCCGCGATACCGTAGTTGCCAATCAGCGGATACGCCATCACCACCCCCTGGTCGGTATAGGACGGGTCGGAGATAATTTCCTGATAGCCGACAGGCGAGGTATTAAAGACGATTTCAAAGATTCTGCTTTCGCCGCTTCCGAAGCCGGCTCCATAGCAGACTGAGCCGTCCTCCAAAAGAAGCATTTTATTCTGATTCATACTTATCCCCCTGCTTTTCACTGATTTTCATTTCAAAACGATCCTTAGCTGTTGCGGAGGGCGTTGCCGTCGGATATTCGCCTCCGAAGCACGCCGTACAAAATCCCGTGTCGGTTCCCGTCAACAGCCTGACGTGCTCGATGCTCAGATACCCCAGCGACGTCACGCCGATTTCCGCGGCAATTTCATCCACACTCATGCGGTTCGCAATCAGCACATCCGCGGAATCAATATCGGTACCGTAGTAGCATGGGCCGACAAACGGCGGCGCGCTGACGCGCATGTGGATTTCCTTCGCGCCCGCATTCCACAGGAGCTGTGCAATATGCCGGCAAGTCGTACCGCGCACAATAGAGTCGTCTATCAGCACGACGCGCTTTCCGCGAACGACCTCGCGGATGGGATTCAGCTTGATACCGACGCCCCTTTCCCTCTCCTGCTGACCGGGCGAAATAAAGGTGCGCGCGATATATTTATTCTTCGTAAAGCCGATTGCATAAGGAATTCCCGACTGCGCGGAGTAGCCGATTGCCGCCTCAAGCCCCGAGTCAGGTACGCCGATGACGATATCCGCGTCGACAGGATGCTCTTGCGCCAGATACCGCCCTGCAGCTTTGCGGCACAGGCTGACGCTTGCGCCGTCAATGACGGAATCCGGCCGGGCAAAATAAATGTATTCAAAAACGCAGAATTGCTTTTTTGTTTTATTGCAATGGGTCGTATCGAAACGAATCCCTTCGCTGTCAACAACCGCCATCTCTCCCGGGAGCAAATCTCTGACGAGCGTCGCCCCTATCGCGTCCAGCGCGCAGGATTCGGACGCAAAAACGATTTTTCCGTCCTCCGTCGTGCCGTAGCACAGCGGACGGAAGCCGTGAGGGTCGCGGACGGCTATCAGCTTCTGCGGCGAGCTGATGACCAGAGAATACGCGCCTTCGATTTCGTTCATCGCGGCAGACACCGCGTTTTCAATCGAGCTGTTTCTGAGGCGCTCCTGTACAATCATATAGGAGATGACCTCCGAATCGGTGGAGGAGTGGAAAATCGCGCCCTGTTCCTCCAGCCGCTTTCTCAACTCAAACGAATTGGAAAGATTGCCGTTATGGCACAGCGCCATCCGCCCCTTATGGTGGTTCACCAGAATCGGCTGGACGTTTTGCAGCAGCTTTGCGCCCGTGGTCGCGTAGCGGACGTGACCGACGGCGATGTTGCCTGTGCCTAGGGTACTCAGCTTTCCGGGCGGAAAGACCTCGCTGACGAGTCCCTCGCCCTTAGCGTAGCGGAACACACCGTCATCGTTAATGACGATACCCGCGCTTTCCTGCCCGCGATGCTGAAGCGCAAACAGCGCATAATAGGTCAGCGCCGCGAGATCGTCGGTCGTCGGGCTGTAAATACCGAATACGCCGCACGCTTCATGAATATTTTCCATGTCAGCCTCCTTTGTTCCTGCAAAAAAGACAAAGACCCCCGGGACTTGTCCAAGACGCCTTTGTCTTATCCTGTCTATTATACGCCGGCTGGCTGCATTTGTCAATCGCTGTCAAAGGGATTTGTACGTGAATCTAATTTAGCAATTCATTTGTAACTTTTAATTTTAGCTGTCATCCTGAACCGGTTTTCTTTGTCATTCCGAGTCGGCGAGGAATCTTACAGTGCCTTATTTCCTCTTGATAACACCTATTAGGTATGAGATAATCTACACAGCGAGCACTTTTAGATTCTTCGTCGCTTTGCTCCTCTGAATGACACAATAATAGGGCTGTCACGTCATAGCGTGACAGCCCCTTTTGAAGCTTATTATTGTGCTTTCGGAATCAATCTTCCTCTGTCTTGATCAAGAGCTTGAAGACAATCGCAGCGATAGCCGCGCCGACCAGCGGGCCGACGAAGAATACCCACAGCGCCGAGAGAGCGTCGCCGCCCTTGAAGATAGCGGGACCGAACGAACGCGCAGGGTTGACGGAGGTGCCGGTGAAGTAGATACCGAAGATATGTACCAGCGTCAGGGTGAAGCCGATAATCAGACCTGCCCACTTTTCATATTTCTTCTTGGAGGTCACGCTGAGAATAACCAGAACGAAGATGAAGGTGAGGATGCACTCAACGATGAGCGATTTAACCGCGCTGCCCTCAAAGAGACCGTTAGCGCCGAGGCTCGTATCAAAGCCGACCAATCCGCCGAGAACCGCCGCACCGGCAGTCGCGCCCGCAAACTGAGCGATGATATAAACGATGAACTCGGTGACGGTCATGCCGCCGTTAATCAGCACGCCGAGCGATACGGCAGGGGTGATGTGACAGCCCGATACGTTGCCGATGGAGTACGCCATCGCGACAATCACCAGACCGAACGCAAGCGCCGTCAGGACATAAGCCGCGTTAGGCTCGCTCGAGCATCCGAGTACCGTAGCGGTACCGCAGGCAACCAGCACCAGTACAAAGGTACCGATAAACTCCGCACAAAATTTCTTTACTAATTGCATTTTTCTACTCTCCTTTTGAAAATCTGAATAGTAACAATTGTTACGGTATTATCATAACAAATACGCTGAAAAATTGCAATAGCTTATTTTGCAAAATTCACAGAGATTTTGTCTTATACTGTGATGATTCCCGTATATCCCGCGACAATTCCCGCGCCTGCCGAGAGCAGGATAATCAGGATGGGATTGAGCTTTTTGTACAGCAAGAGAAACAGCATAACGGCGAACACAATGATGATGAACCAAAAGTTTGCCGAGGCGATATTTGCGCCGAGCGCTTCAAAGGAAATTTCGTCCTCAAACAGCAGGTCTCTGCCCACGGACAGCACCGTCGCGCCAATCAAGCCGACGACCGTGCTTTTCAGTCCGAGCATCACGCCGTGCATCACAAGGCTTTTTTTAAATTTCTCATAGCATTTTGCGATAATCAGGATGATGACGAAGGGCGGCAGCACCAGCCCGACCGTCGCACATACCGCGCCGAAAAATCCACCGACCTCGCTCCCGACGTAGGTCGAGACATTCACGGCGAACGCGCCGGGGGTACTCTCGGAAACCGCGATAAAATCCACCAGCTCGCGGGTCGTCAGCCATCCGTGGCGGAGGACAGCCTCCTCGATAAAGGGAATCATCGCGTAGCCGCCGCCAAAGGTCAGCGCGCCCATCTTGAAGAATTCGAGGAAGAGTATCAGATACACGCTCACAGCTCGCGCCCTCCCTTCTTCGCAATCAGGGTCGCGGCAAGTCAGATGACCGCCGCCGATAAGAGGACGACAATCACGTTTGCGGAAAAGAACGCGACCGCGACGAGGGACGCAGCCATAATGCAGTACGCCACGATATTCTGCGGCGACTTCTTGAACATGGAAATGACCGCCTTGACCAACAGCGCCAGCACACCCGCGCGGATGCCGAAGAAGGCGTACTTTACCACATTCAGCTCCTCGAACTGCCGCAGGAACAGTGAAATCACAAAGATAATCACAAACGACGGCAGCACAACGCCGAAGGTCGCGCAGAACGCGCCGAATAAGCCCGCCACCTTGTAGCCGATAAAGGTAGACGCGCATATAGAAATCGGGCCGGGCGTCGACTCCGACAGCGCAATCACGTCGATCAGGTCGTCGGGCGCAATCCAGTTTTTCTTTTTTGAGGTTTCATTCTCGATAATCGGAATCATCGCGTACCCTCCGCCGAAGGTAACGACGCCGATTTTCATAAAAGTGAGAAAAAGCTGTAGGTACAGCCTCCGCTTTTGTTTCATAAAACACCTCTCAACAGGATTGGAATATCAGCTTTAATTTTGTTTCTCGACGATTTTATAGTCGTCGCTGAACCGGAAGTACGGACAGCTTGTATCGCTTCCGCTCATAAAACGCGCGAGGTCATCCTCGTCTAAATTTACCGAGCATTCGTAGTCGTCGTATGCTTCGTTATAGTTGTAATAAGCACAGAATTCACAGCTTGTCTGACCTGCCATTATCATCACCCCGTTTGCGGTTTTTATTTTCGATTCGCATTATACCAAACGGCGCGAGATTTTTCAATGGTAATTCGCAAAAACGGGTTGCAATTACCGCCGGTTTTATGTATACTTAGTATAAATATATATCGGGAGATGATACCAATGAAAATTACAAACGATATCCGCTATATCGGCGTCAATGACCACGATATCGACCTTTTTGAGGGTCAGTATATTGTGCCCAACGGTATGGCGTATAATTCATACGTCATCATGGACGAGAAAATCGCGGTCATGGACACCGTCGATCAGCACTTCGGCGACGAATGGCTGAAGAACCTCAAGGCACAGCTCGGCAACCGCGAGCCCGACTATCTGGTCGTTCAGCACATGGAGCCCGACCACAGCGCCAATATCGACAACTTTCTCAACGTCTATCCGAACGCGACCGTCGTATCCTCACAGAAGGCGTTCGCTATGATGCAGAATTTCTTCGGCACCGAATATGAGGACAGACGCATCGTCGTCAAAGAGGGCGACACCCTCGAGCTGGGCGCGCATACCCTGAACTTTGTCGGCGCGCCGATGGTTCACTGGCCCGAGGTCATCATGACCTACGAAAGCACCGACAAGGTACTGTTCTCCGCCGACGGCTTCGGCAAGTTCGGCGCGCTGGATGTAGACGAGGACTGGGCGTGCGAGGCGCGCCGCTACTATATCGGCATCGTCGGCAAATACGGCGCTCAGGTACAGAACGTTCTGAAAAAGGCCGCGGCCCTCGATATCGACATTATCTGCCCGCTGCACGGCCCCGTGCTGACCGAGAATCTCGGCTACTACATCGACCTGTATAACACATGGTCGAGCTACGGCGTCGAGACCGACGGCATTATGATTGCTTACACCTCCGTCTACGGTCACACCAAGAAGGCGGTCGAGCTGCTCGCCGATAAGCTCCGCGCGAACGGCTGTCCCAAGGTCGCCGTCAACGACCTCGCCCGAGAGGATATGGCGGAGTGCGTCGAGGATGCGTTCCGCTACGGCAAGATCGTCCTCGCCACCACCACCTACAATGCGGAGATCTTCCCCTTTATGCGCGAGTTCATCAACCACCTGACCGAGCGTAATTTCCAGAACAAAACCATCGCCTTTATCGAGAACGGCTCGTGGGCGCCTCTCGCCGAGAAAACCATGCGTAAAATGCTCGAGGGCTGCAAGCACATCACCTATACCGAGAACAACGTGCATATCAAGTCTGCGATGAACGATAAGAATATCGAGGAAATCGACGCCCTGTGCGCCGAGCTGACTCAGGAATATCTCGCAAAGCAGGATGACACCGCCGACAAGAACGACCTGACCGCGCTCTTCAACATCGGCTACGGTCTGTATGTTGTGACTGCCCGCGACGGCGAAAAGGACAACGGCTGTATCGTCAACACCGTTTCTCAGGTCACCAATTCTCCGAACCGCATCGCGGTCTGTATCAATAAAAAGAACCTCACCCACGACATGGTCAAAAAGACCGGCGTGATGAACGTCAACTGCCTGTCCACCGAGGCTCCGTTCGAGGTATTCGAGCACTACGGCTTCCAAAGCGGCCGCGACGCGGACAAGATTGTCGGCGACGGACTGCTCCGCTCCGGCAACGGCGTCGTTTTCCTCGGCAAGTACATCAACTCCTTCATGTCGCTGAAGGTTGAGCAGACCGTCGACCTCGACACCCACAGTATGTTTATCTGCTCCGTCACCGAGGCGCGCGTCATCACAAACGTCGAAACCATGACCTACACCTACTACCAGAACTACGTCAAGCCCAAGCCCGCCACCGAGGGCAAGAAGGGCTGGGTCTGCAAGGTCTGCGGCTACATCTACGAGGGCGAGGAGCTTCCCGACGACTTTATCTGCCCGCTGTGCAAGCACGGCGTAGCGGACTTTGAGCCGATAGCTTAACGGATAACAGTTAACGGATAACGGTAAACAGCGGGATTTATCCGCGCGCCGCTTTCCGGTTTATTATCAATTACAAAGGAGAATCACCATGAAAACTTATGTATGCAACATCTGCGGTTATGTTTACGAAGAGGCTGCCGGCGATCCCGATAACGGTATCGCTCCCGGCACTAAGTTCGAGGATCTTCCCGACGATTTTGTCTGCCCCCTCTGCGGCGTAGGCAAGGAAGATTTCAGCGAGCAATAATTCTTATAAAGAATAATATCGCAAAGCTAAACGGGAGGGCAAACACCCTCCCGTTTTCTTTTCCGAAAAATCTAGATGTACAGCTTTCTCCTGAGAATGCGCTCACCGTTCTGTCAAGCAAAAAACTGTTTGTGAAAAATATTACTTTCTGTCTTGCTCTTTTCGGCATTTTAAGGTAAAATGGTATTCGGCTGAATTGCCGCGGCTCTTTCAAAGCCGCGCAATAACAAATTCTGAGAAAGGGGTGGGAATATGCCTGTACTGTCACTGAGCAAGCTGTCGATGTCCTTCGGCGAGCGGGAGCTGTTCCGCGATTTGAGCTTCGAGGTCGAGGCAAGGGATAAGGTAGGCTTAATCGGCAGAAACGGCGTCGGCAAAACCACCCTCTTCAACATTATCACGGGAGAGCTGGAGCCGACCGCGGGAGTCGTCGCGTCCGAGCGCGGACTCAGTATCGGCTATATGGAACAGCACGCCTGCTCCCACGGCAGCCGCAGTATCTACGACGAGCTGGAATCGGTATTTGACGAATTAAAAGAAGCAGAAAAGGAAATCGAACGCCTGACTGCCCGGATTGACGGCGGCGACGGCAATCTCGACGAGCTGATTGCACGCCAAACAGAGCTGATGGAGCGCTTTGAAGCCGACGGCGGTCTGACCTATCAAAGCCGCACCCGCTCCGCGCTGTTAGGGCTGGGCTTCCGCGAGGAAGAATTCACAATGCCCACCTCCGCCCTCAGCGGCGGTCAGCGGTCAAAGCTCAGCCTGTTAAAGCTCCTGCTGTCCAAAAGCGATTTACTGCTCCTTGACGAGCCGACCAACCACCTTGACATCAGCTCTGTGGGCTGGCTGGAGGGCTTTTTGCGCGACTTCAAGGGAGCGATGATCATCGTCAGCCACGACCGCTATTTTCTCGACGCCGTCACCAACAAGACGGTCGAAATCGAACACGGCAGGTGCATGACCTACAAGGGGTCGTACTCACAGTTTATCCAAAAAAAGCAGGCTGTTATCGAAGCGCAAAAGAATCAGTACCTGAACGATATGAAAGAAATCAAGCGTATCGAGGGCATTATCGAGCAGCAGCGCCGATGGAACCGCGAGCGCAATATCCGCATGGCGGAGAGCAAGCAGAAGGAGGTCGACCGCATCAAGGAACGGCTCGTCATCCCCGACGGCGAGCCGGAGAATATGCGGATGCGCTTTGAGCCGCGGCACGAAAGCGGCAACGACGTCCTGATTGTCCGCAATCTGCGCAAATCCTTCGGCGACAAAAAGCTGTTCAAAGACCTCAATATGCACATCAAAAAGGGTGAGCGCGTGTTCATCCTCGGCGAGAACGGCTGCGGCAAAACCACGCTGTTCCGTATCCTCAACCGTCAGCAATTCGCCGACGAAGGCGAGTATATCTACGGCGCAAACGTCGACCAAGGATACTTTGACCAAATGCAGGAGAATCTGAATCTCAACAACACCGCCATCGACGAAATCTGGAATACCTACCCTTTCCTCACCGAAACAAAAATCCGCTCCTCCCTCGCCGCGTTTCTCTTCAAGGGCGACGAGGTCTACAAGCCGCTGTCGGCGATGAGCGGCGGCGAACGGGCGCGGATCTCCCTGCTCAAGCTGATGCTCGGCGGGTACAATCTC
>CAJONB010000059.1 GCA_905235715.1 uncultured Ruminococcus sp.
ATGATATCGGGCGATACGCCTAAGCCCTGCAGCTCCTTGACGGAGTGCTGGGTGGGCTTGCTCTTATGCTCGCCCGACGCCTTCAGATACGGTACCAGTGTCACATGGATATACAGGCGGTTTTCTACGCCGACCTCATGTCCCACCTGACGGATTGCCTCGATAAACGGCTGGGATTCGATATCGCCGATGGTGCCGCCGATTTCGGTAATGACAACGTCCGCGTCTGTCTGCTTGCCGACATTATAGATAAAACGCTTGATTTCGTTCGTGACGTGAGGAATCACCTGCACGGTTTTGCCGAGGTATTCGCCGCGGCGCTCCTTTGCCAGAACGTTGGAGTAGACCTTGCCTGTCGTGAGGTTGCTGTATTTGTTCAGATCCTCGTCGATAAAGCGCTCATAGTGACCGAGGTCAAGGTCGGTTTCCGCGCCGTCCTCGGTGACGTAGACCTCGCCGTGCTGGTACGGGCTCATGGTGCCGGGGTCGACGTTGATGTAGGGGTCGAGCTTCTGTGACGCGACCTTCAACCCACGCGCCTTAAGCAATCTACCCAAAGAAGCGGCGGTAATGCCCTTGCCTAAGCCCGACACAACGCCGCCCGTTACGAAAATATATTTTGCCATATTCATTCATCCCTTTCTTTTCGGCGGGAGCTGCTCCCGCCCCTTCGCAGTCTTTATCCGTATTTTTCTATAATCATCTGTGCCGCCTGGACTTTGGTAATTCCCGCGTCCATAGCAGCTTTTTCAATATATTGATGCGCGTCTGCCTCGCTCATGTCCTCGTGGTCGATAAGGAACCATTTCGCCTTGTTGACGACGCGAATCTCCGCGATTTTGCTCTCGGCCTTTCCCGCTCGCTTTTCAACGGTTCTGAGCCGTTCGCGGGCGGATACCAACAGCGAGAGCGCCTGTGATATCACGCTGCCGGAGGTCGGCTTATGAATCACAAATACGCCGCGTACGGCGACCTTGTCGTAGACCTCCTCGTATACGTCGTTGGCGGTAAACAGCACGGTAACGGTGCTGTTGTTACTGCCGGCGTCCGTGCATAATCGCGTGCCGAACTCATCCGTCAGCGGTGCGTTGACGATAACAAAGTCATAGACGTTTTCGAGCAGCATCCGCCGCGCCTGCGAGGCGCTGCTTGCGCTTTCCTTATGATGACTCTCTACGGAAAGGAGAGAGCCGATTTCTTTGATGAAATTTTCGTTGGAGGACACAATCAGCGTGCGGTAACAGCGCTGTTCCAAAGTCATCCGCTCTCCTCCTTTCCGTACTCGAAATATATGATGCGCTTAGCTGTTGCAATATACCCGCGTGATTAAATCGGGGATATGTTCTTTGATGAATTCGGAATTCGCCGCGGCGTTACTCGCCTTATCGAAATTATTCGGGAGCTTTTCGGGAGCGTCCTTTACTTCCTCCGCATTCAGCAGAATGTTTTCATCAGTCGGCGCAGGCAATTCATAGCGGTTCTCGATGCCGTCGATAATTGCGTAAATCATCAGGGCAAACGCCAGATAAGGATTCGCCTCGGGGTCGGGAGAACGCAGCTGGGCGCAGCGGTTGCCGTGTTCGGTCAAGCGAATGGAAATCAGCTGTGCGCGGTTCTTCTCCGACCAGGTGATATACTGCGGCGCCTTCTGCCGTCCGAAGCGGCGGAAGGATTCCTCCGTCGGATTCAGAAAGACGGTCATGCCCGGAATATTGTGCAGGATCCCCGCCACGGCATAGTCCGTGAGGTCATCGCCCGCGTCATTTCTGACAGAGGCGGCGATGTGCAGCGCAGAGCCGGGCTTATCGTCAATCGGCTTCGGAGAAAAATCGGCGTAAAGTCCGTTGCGTGCCGCGATGGTACGCACGACGCTCATAAAGGTGACTGTATTGTCCGCCGCCGACAGCGGGTCGGAGTAGCGAAAGTCGATTTCATTCTGACCGGGGCCTGCCTCATGGTGGGAGCTTTCGGGGGTAATGCCCATCTGCTCCAGCGTCAGACAGATTTCGCGGCGGACATTCTCTCCCTTGTCAAGCGGGGCAATATCCATGTAGCCCGCGCTATCGTACGGAACGTCGGTTTTCTCGCCGCTTTCATCCGTTTTGAAAAGATAGAACTGAAGCTCGGATTTGAAGTGGAAGCGGTAGCCCTTGTCCTTGGCGTACCTGACGGCGCTGCGCAGCAGAGCGCGGGTATCGCTTTCGATAGGTGTTCCGTCGGCGTAGGTCAGGGAACAGAACATTCTCACGACCTTGCCGTGCTCGGGACGCCACGGCAGGACGGTAATGGTATCCGCCTCGGGATGCAGAAAAATATCCTCGCCGTAGTCGCCGCCGAAGCCCGAAAGATAGGAGGCGTCAATGCCGATTCCCCTTTCAAACGCGCGCTTCAGCTCGTTGCGCTGGACGGAAATATTCTTTTGTACGCCGTAGATATCGCAGAATGCCAGACGGATGAATTTTACGTCCTCTTCCTCGATAAACTGCATAATTTCCTGTTGAGCATTGGTCATACTGTAACCTCGGTTCCGGTTAGATTCTTTGTATGTATATGAAAGGCTTAATTCGCCACATACATCTGCTGATAAGGGTTCTTGCTGTCGGGCGTTACCACGGTGTAGTCCGCGTCGAGAATTTCGTCAGCGTCGTAGCCGAAGATCGAGCAGAATTCCCGTACATAGTCCTCGATTTCGTCGAGATCCTTCTGCTCGGCGATGCGCGTCGTCACCTGATGGGGAAAATGGATTCCCTTACACCTCGAGCGCAGGTACATCTTACCGCCGTGCATTCCTGTACAGGGATAGTTTGCGACAATCTTTTTCATATCATCCGTCAGTCCGAGGACGATAATGACGCCGCCCGCCTGATACTCGCCGAGGAAGGAGCCTGCTTTGCCGCCGATAATCATGACGGGGATATGCTCCTTGTAGGCTTTCATGTGGATGCCGGCGCGATAGCCCGCGTCGCCCTGAATATATATTTTACCGCCGCGCATCGCGTAGCCCGGTGCGTCGCCGATATTGCCGAATACGTTGATTTGTCCGGCGTTCATCGTGTCGCCGACCGCGTCCTGCGCATTGCCGCAGACGTTGATGACCGCGCCGTCAAGATATGCGCCGAGGGCATTTCCGGGTGTGCCGTGAATGGTCAGCTCTTTGTCCGACAGCCCTGCGGCGATGAAGCGCTGACCCCATACGTCGGTCAGCTCAACCTCTTTTCCCGCGGCGCGGATTTGTTCATTCAGACTTTTATGATTTAACGCTTTAGCGCTTAATGAAGTCATTATACCACTCCTCTCAGCGTTTTTCTACGGTAAATTTCACCAAACGGTAATAAATTCGGATTTTTTATCAGTAAATTGAGGTCAATATCCGTAAGGTCGGTACGGTTGCGCACCAGATTTGTATAAATTCCCGCGCTTTTCACTTCGCCGATGATGATATAACCAATCAGGCGGTTGTCGCGGATAAAGAACCGCTTGATGCCCTTATCGGATTTTTCCTCAATCATGCGGGCGTTACCGTCGTTCGCATACGTGCCCGCCGTCATAATATGTAAGCCCCAGAAGCCGATGGAATTCATCGGCAGGGCGTTGTCGAATTCAGCCTCGCCGCCCGCCATGTTGACGCCCGCGGTGTAGCCGCCGATATTCGCGTTCGGCAGCAGCGCCATGATGCGCTTGCCGCCGAAGGTGATATCCTCCTGCTCAACGCAGTCGCCGGCGGCATAGATATCGTCGAGCGACGTCTTCATGCAGTTGTCTACGAGAATCGCGCGGTTGCAAGCGCCGCCTGCTTCCTTGAAAAAGCCGGTATTCGGGCGGACGCCCAGCGCGAGGACAAGGACGTCAAAGTCGACGGAAGAACCGTCCTTCATCACCGCCGTGTTACCCTCAAAGCGTTCGGCGGTGTTCGCGAGCGAGAAGTGGATTCCGCAATCCTCGAGGTGCTTCTGCACGATAGCGGCGCAGCCGTCGTCGAGAATCGACGACAGCACGCGGGGCGCGAGGTCGCATACCGTAACATCGGCAACTCTGTCGCGCAGACCCTCGGCGCATTTCAGACCAATCAAGCCCGCGCCGATAATCAGCACGCGGCTGTTTTCGTCAACGGCGTTTTCAATCGCAAAGGAATCGTCAATGGTGAGGAAGGTGAATTTTTTATCGACCGTGTCAAGACCGCTCATCGGCGGAACAAACGGCGACGAGCCTGAGCAGATACATAAGCTGTCGTATGGAACGCTTTCACCGTTAGAGACCGATACGGTTTTTTGATTTGTGTTGATTGCGACCGCCTCGCCTAAGATGATTTCGCAATGATTCTTTTGATAAAAATCATCGGGACGGCAGAAGATATTTTCCGCCTTGCTCTTGCCCTCCAGATAGTAGGAAATCAGCGGGCGGAAGTAGGCGGCGTGTTCCTCCTTGGAGATGACGGTAATGCTTCCGTCGCTGTCGACGGAGCGGATGCCGTCGACGGCGGATACCGCCGCGGGGCCGTTACCGATAATCACATACCGTTTCATGCTTCTACCTCCTCATAGACGATTGCGCGGTTGGGACAACCCTCCACACAGGCGGGAGTCCCTCTGCCGTTCTTTACACACAGCTCGCATTTTAATACAACGTCCTTTTCGTCCGTCGTGATACAGCCGTAGGGACACAGCAGCATACAGGACAGACATCCGACGCATTTCTCGTGGTCGATTGTGACAACGCCGTCGTCGCCCTTCGTCAAAGCGCCGGAGATACATCCCTTGGTACACAGCGGATTCTCACAGTGACGGCAGGAAACGGCGTAGTGGATTTTTCCGTCATCCTCCACATGGATGCGCGGAGTGACGGGCTTGCCCTTGAGCGCCTTGACCATATCGTTTACGCCCGAATTGGCGAAGGCGCAGTTATATTCGCAGAGATGGCACCCCAGGCACCATTCTTCATGTACAAATACTCTTTTCATTCTCCCGCGTGTGAGATACCGAGAATCTCAAGCTCCTTTTCATTTAGTCCTACACCGCGCAGCATCATTCGGTTACCGCGCAAGGCTTCGATGGAGTTAATGCCCATCAGACCCATCATCTCTTTGATTTCATGCTTCCACGCCGTCAGCATATTCACCAGGCGTTCCTTGCCCGCTTCGGGATTCAGCCGCTTGACCAGCTCGGGGTCCTGCGTTGCGATACCCCAGTTGCACTTGCCGCTCTGGCAGGTGCGGCAGAGATGACAGCCTAAGGCGAGCAGGGCGGAGGTCGCGATATAGCACGCGTCAGCGCCGAGAGCGACCGCCTTGATTACGTCGGATGCAGAGCGAATAGAGCCGCCGACGACCAGCGAAACATTCTGGCGGATGCCTTCGTCACGCAGGCGCTTATCCACGGAAGCGAGCGCAAGCTCGATCGGAATACCGACGTTGTCGCGGATACGTGTGGGAGCTGCGCCCGTGCCGCCCCGGAAGCCGTCGATCGCAATAATATCCGCGCCCGAGCGCGCGATACCCGAGGCAATCGCCGCGATATTATGTACCGCCGCAACCTTGACGATAACGGGCTTTTTGTAGCCGGTCGCTTCCTTCAGCGAGTAGACGAGCTGGCGCAGATCCTCGATGGAATAGATATCGTGGTGGGGAGCGGGGGAGATTGCGTCGGAGCCTTCGGGAATCATACGGGTTTTACTGATGTCCGCGCCGACCTTGGCGCCGGGCAGATGACCGCCGATACCGGGCTTCGCGCCCTGACCCATTTTGATTTCGATTGCCGCGCCTGCCTCCAGATAATCCTTATATACGCCGAAGCGTCCGGACGCGACCTGGACAATCGTATTTTTGCCGTATTGATAGAAATCCTCGTGCAGACCGCCCTCGCCGGTGTTGTACAAGGTACCGAGCGTTTCGGCGGCAGTGGCAAGGCTTTTGTGCGCGTTGTAGGAGATAGAGCCGTAGCTCATCGCGGAGAACATGATGGGCAGCTCCAGCTCCAACTGCGGCGGCAGCTCGGTGTTGAGCTTGCCGTTTTTATCGCGCGTCATATCATGCGGCTTTTTGCCGAGAAATACGCGGGTTTCCATCGGCTCGCGCAGGGGGTCGATGGAGGGATTCGTTACCTGAGAAGCGTTAATCAGAATCTTGTCCCAGTAGACAGGGAACGGCTCGGGGTTGCCCATCGAGCTGAGCAGTACGCCGCCGGTGTTCGCCTGCTTGTATATCTCGAGAATCGTATTCTGCTTCCAGTTCGCGTTTTCTCTGAGTTCGTTTTCATTTTTTCTGATTTTCAGTGCGTGAGTAGGGCAGAGGCAAACGCACCTCTGGCAGTCGACGCACTTGAATTCGTCGCTGAGCATCACGTCGCCGTCGGGGTCGTAGCGGTGTACGCTGTTCGCGCACTGGCGCTCGCATACGCGGCAGCGGATGCAGCGATAATCATTTCTTTCTATCTCAAATGAGGGAATCATGTAATTTACCGCCATCAGTATGCACCGTCCTTTACTTTGACAATTACAGGCTCGCCGCCTGCGGGCGACCATGTGCGGTCTACGTCAGGCTCCATGATGCGGATAGCAGTCTCCTCGGACGCGACATAGACCATATCGTCCTTTTCGGCTGCCACCATCGAACGCAGCTTCAGCCTGTCGTTCAGCGCCATCAAGCCGCCCTCATAGCCCACGACAATGGAAAACGGACCCGTCATCAAAAGTGAGGAATAGACGGTGCGGAAGTAGGTCAGGCGCGCTTTGTCCTCGTCGCTTTTCTGTGCGATCGTTGTCCAGAACGGCGCGGCGATTACCTCCGCCATTTCTTTCGGAGTCAGCCCCTCTCTGCGCAGGAGAAAATCGGCGATATACGCCATGACCTCGGTATCGGTCTGGAGCGTACACTTGTAGCCGAACATCTCGATAAAGCGGCGGTTCGCGTCGTAGGAGCTGATTTCTCCGTTATGAACGACGCTGTAGTCGAGCAGTGCAAAGGGGTGCGAGCCGCCCCACCAGCCGGGGGTGTTTGTCGGATAACGTCCGTGCGACGTCCAGCTGTAGCCCTCATAGGTGTCGAGCATATAGAATCTGCCGACGTCCTCGGGAAAACCGACCGCCTTGAACGCGCCCATGTTTTTGCCGGAGGAAAAGACATACGCGCCGCGGAACTTTGTATTGATATGCATGACGACGCGCGCGGTGAACTCCTTTTCATCGAGCTGCGCCGAGCGCAGGACGGATTTCAGCGGCGCTAAAAAGTAGCGCCAGATAATCGGCTCGTCGGTAATTTCCGGTATTTTTCTGGTGGGAATTTCCTCGGAGAGTACCATCTCGTACCGCTCCTTGAGATATTCCTCCACCTCGCGCTTGACGTGTCTGTCGTCATAGAACAGATGGAACGCGTAAAAGTCCTTGTACTTCGGATAAATTCCGTAGCCCGAGAAGCCGCCGCCCAGACCGTTGCTGCGGTCATGCATGGGAATCATGCTTTCGATGATTTTTTCGGCGTTGAAGCGTCTGCCGTCGCGGGAAATCTCAGCCGCGATAGCACAGCCCGACGGATTTCGGAATTCGCCTTCTCTCAGTAATTCTTTCATAATGATCCCTTCCCGTTATTAATGCAGAATACATAAAGAAAAAAGGCGTCACTTAGGGCTGAGCCCTAAATGAACGCCTTTGCTCATTTACGCGGCTATTATAGCACTGAGAGATTTATTTGTCAATCATATTTTACTTTTTAGTGCCAAAGACAACGCCAAAACGTAAAAAATTTTTTTGCGAAAGGTCTTGACAAATGAAAATTGTCGGCGTATAATGCGTGCTGTAAAGACAAAGGCGTCTTGAGCATTTCGCTCGAGGCGCCTTATTTTTATTTGATTTTGGAAGGAGTTTTGAATATGGCAAACGTACCGGATTATTTCGGCAGTCAGGTGTTTGACGACAAAATGATGAAAGAACGCTTGGACGGTAAAACTTACCGTAAGCTGAGAGAAACGATCGACGACGGCGCACAGCTGGAGCTGAGCGTAGCGAACGCTGTTGCACAGGCAATGAAGGATTGGGCGCTGGAAAAGGGCGCGACCCACTACACCCACTGGTTCCAGCCGCTGACAGGTATCACTGCAGAAAAGCACGACAGCTTCATTTCACCCGCTCCCGACGGCAGAGTGATTATGGAATTTTCCGGCAAGGAGTTGATTAAGGGCGAGCCTGACGCGTCATCCTTCCCCTCGGGCGGTCTGAGAGCGACCTTTGAGGCGCGCGGCTATACCGCATGGGATCCGACCTCCTACGCGTTTATCAAAGGCAAGACCCTTTGTATCCCCACCGCGTTCTGCTCTTATGGCTCTGATGCGCTGGATAAAAAGACCCCGCTCCTGCGCTCCATGCAGGCGCTGAATACGCAGGCGCTGCGTGTTTTAAGACTGTTCGGCAACAAGGACGTCAAGAAGGTTGTGACCTCTGTCGGCCCCGAGCAGGAATATTTCCTCGTACCGAAGGAGCTGTACGCAAAGCGCAAGGATTTGATTTATACGGGACGTACCCTGTTCGGCGCGCGTCCGCCGAAGGGACAGGAGCTTGACGACCATTATTTCGGCACGATCAAGCCGCGCGTCCTCGCTTATATGGAGGATTTGAACGACGAGCTGTGGAAGCTCGGTATATTAGCCAAGACCCAGCATAATGAGGTCGCTCCCTCACAGCATGAGCTTGCGCCGGTTTATACCACGACCAACGTCGCGACCGATAACAACCAGCTGACAATGGAAATCATGCAGAAGGTTGCGGAGCGCCACGGTCTGGTGTGCCTGCTGCATGAAAAGCCCTTCAAGGGCGTCAACGGCTCGGGCAAGCACAACAACTGGTCAATCGGCACCGATACGGGCATGAATCTTCTCCAGCCCGGCGAAACGCCGTTTGAGAACGTCCAGTTCCTGCTGTTCTTAGTCGCCGTTATCAAGGCGGTCGACGAGTATCAGGATCTTCTCCGCATCTCTGTCGCGTCCGCAGGCAACGACCACCGTCTGGGAGCAAACGAGGCTCCCCCCGCCATAGTTTCGATCTTCCTCGGAGACGACCTTTCGGGCGTGCTTGACGCCATCGTATCGGGCAAAAAATACACCGGTATCGCAAAATCAACTGTCAACACCGGCGTCGACGTCATCCCCGAATTCGTCAAGGACACGACCGACCGCAACCGCACCTCTCCATTCGCCTTCACAGGCAACAAGTTTGAGTTCCGTATGCTCGGCTCCGCTCAGTCTATCGCCGAGCCTAACATAGTGCTGAACACCATAATGGCGGACGCTCTGACCGAATTTGCCGAAAAGCTTGAAAAGAAACCCGATGTTGAAAGTGCCGCAAGAAAATTGATC
>CAJONB010000060.1 GCA_905235715.1 uncultured Ruminococcus sp.
ATTCGCGGACGGCGCGGCAAGCGGCAGACCCGATTGCCGGATCAGTCTTCTCGCGTCGGGATGGGACGGCAGACGAATCGCGACCGTGCTCAGCCCCGCGCTTACCTCGTCGGGGATGACCCCGCCCTTTTTCATAATAATCGTCAAAGGTCCCGGCCAGAAGGCTTCGGCAAGGCGGCGGGCTTTTTCGGGAAATTCCGCGACCAAGCCGAGCCGCTCGATATCCGCGATATCCGCAATATGCACAATCAGCGGATTATCCATCGGGCGACCCTTTGCCTCAAAGATACGGCGCACGGCGTTGCCGTCCAAAGCGTTGGCGGCAAGCCCGTAGACCGTTTCCGTCGGCATAGCGACCAAGCCGCCGTCACGCAGTACGGCAGCCGCTGTCGCAATATCCTGTTCACTGTTGGTTAACTGTAATGTTTTCATCGCTTTAATTAGGAGTAGTGAGGACGGCGTCCTCCCGTTACCATTCGCCCTTAGCCAGCTGTTCGGCGCGCCGGGCGGTGACTAATGCGTCGATCACCTCGTCGAGGTTGCCGTTCATAATCTCATCGAGCTTATAGAGCGTCAGCCCGATACGGTGGTCGGTCAGACGGCTCTGCGGAAAGTTATAGGTGCGGATTTTTTCGCTGCGGTCGCCCGAGCCTACCTGACTGCGGCGGTCGGAGGCAATCGCCTCGTTCTGTTTATCCTGCTCCATTTTCAACAGGCGGGATTTCAGCACCTTCATCGCCTTGTCCTTGTTCTTATACTGAGAGCGCTCGTCCTGACACTCTACCACCAAACCCGTGGGCTTATGCGTAATACGGATAGCGGACGAGGTCTTGTTGATATGCTGACCGCCTGCGCCCGAGGAACGGAACGTATCGATGTCGAGATCGTTGGGGTTGATTTCAACCTCAACGTCGTCGGCTTCGGGGAGGACGGCGACAGTCACCGCCGAGGTATGGATACGCCCGGAGCTTTCCGTCTGGGGTACGCGCTGGACGCGGTGGGTGCCGCTCTCAAACTTAAAGCGGCTGTACGCGCCCTGACCGCTGACGATGAAGCTGACCTCCTTATAGCCGCCCAGTCCTGTTTCGTTCAGGCTGACAATCTCGATTTTATAGCCCTTGCGCTCGGCGTACATACTGTACATACGGAACAAATCGTAAGCGAACAGCGAGCTTTCTTCGCCGCCCGTGCCGCCGCGGATCTCTACGATGACGTTGCGGTCGTCGTTGGGGTCCTTAGGGAGCAGAAGAATTTTCAATTCTTCCTCAAGGGCAGGAATACTGCGCTTTGCCTCGTCCAGCTCCGACGACGCCAGCTCTTTCAGCTCATCGTCGCTGCCGGCGTCCTCGAGAATCGCCAGCGAATCCTCAACGGTCTGCTGCGCCGCCTTATACTCGCGGTACTTTTTGACCACAGGCTCGATGGAGGAATACTCCTTCATCACCTTTTGGTACTGCTCGGGGTCGCTGACGGTATCGGGCTCATACATCCGCTTTTCCAGCTCGTTATACCGTTTATCAAAAATCTCTAATCGTTTAAACATGGTTATTCCTCTATTGTATCGGTTCGAACAACAGTCGCCTGCAATTCTTCGCCCGACAGCTTTCTGCCGTCGCGGTACACCGCCTTGATTCCCTTCTCCGCCTTTTTGCGCGGGAGCATAATCTCGTGGGAACATTCCTTGCAGCGCAGCTTGAAATCCATTCCGACCCGCAGAACATCAAAGCGGTTTCCTCCGCAGGGGTGGGGCTTTTTCATTATCAGCTCGTCGCCGGTCAGGATATTCATGCCATCACCTCTGTCGTAAAATAATATAGATTCTATTTTACCATATTATGGGCAAAAAAGCAAATGCTCCCGCCCGCGTGCCGCAGCGGGCCGGATATTGTCAAAAATCTTGACTATTTGAGTAAAATTTAGTATGATAGATAAGTTAGATATCAAAAATTGAAACGCGTATGCGTTTTCCCTAAGAGGAACAATTATGGAAGAAAAGCATTTACAACTGAAGCACCGCGTTGCGTTCGGTACGGCGATGGGCGGCTTTTTAAGTGTGACGCTGCTGGTGTTCGCGCCGCTGATGCTCTACGTCAAGGGTAACGACGATATGTGGTTCAGCTTCCGCACACTGATTGCGCCGATTGCGATGGTCGCGACGATAGGCTTTTTCGTCATCTCGGCTGTGCTGAGCTTCACCCCGCGCACCATCCACAAGCTGCTGTGCTGTCTGACGTTCGGACTGGCGCTGGGCTTCTATTTACAGTGTACGTTCTTTAATATCAGCTACGGCTCCGGCGTACTGGACGGCTCGCAGATTATCTGGCGCGACTATACCACCTACGGCGCGATCGATTCGGCAATGTGGGCGGGCTGTATCGCACTGCCCTTTGCGCTGTACATGGTGTTCAAGCACTCATGGCGGCACGCGCTGATGATTGCGGCGGGTCTTATCGCCATCCTGCAAGTCGGCACCCTTGCCGTCAACATTTACCAGAACCAGAACACACTTGATAAATTGAGCCATGAAGTCACGCAGGCGGGGATTTACGACCTCGCCGACGAGGATAACACCCTCGTCTTTATTGTCAGTTCAATGGACAACAGCTATTTTCAGGACTACAAGAAGTCGCATCCCGAGCTGGAAAAGGAACTGACGGGCTTTACCGAGTATGACAACACCCTCGCAACAGGCGCGGGCACAATGGTATCGCTGCCGTCGCTGATGACGGGAGAGGTATACAAGAAGGATACCAAATACTCCGATTATATTGACAGTATATGGAGCGGCAGCAATCTCTACAGTCTGCTGCAGGAGAACGCCGTCGACGTGCGCATCTACTGCGATGATATGTACTTCGGCAACGGCGCGGTGCGCAAGGTTGACAACATTGTCGACCGCGTGCAGGACACCGACAGCTACCGCGTCATCGGTGCCACCATGTACCGCTATACCATGTACAACTGTATGCCCCACTATCTCAAGCGCTTCTTCTGGATGAACATTAAGGACTACTCCGACTACAAGAGCAATAATATCTTCAACCCGTTAAACGACGACGTGCTGTACGCGAATTACAACGATAACGACGGCTTTGACGTCATCAAAAAATATCATAAGGCGCTGCGGATCTATCAGCTTCAGGGCGCAAAGGAGCCGTACTGTCTGGACAGCAGCGGCGCCAAGGTCAGCGACGGCACCTCGCTTCAGGAGCAAATCGAGGGTGATTTCAAGATTATCCTCGATATGATCCGGAATTTGAAAGACCGCGGGCTGTACAAAAACGCGCGCATTATCATCACTGCCGACAACGGCGAGCTCAATCAGGGTCAGAACCCCATGCTGCTCTACAAGGACATGGGACAGATAACAGGCTACACCGTGTCCGACGCGCCCGTATCGCTCTTTGACCTGCCCGCGACCCTCGCCTCAACCGTCACCTCCGACTACCGCGACTACGGCTCAGGCACGACCTTCAAGGATGCCGAAAAGGCTGCCGCCGACCGCAGACGGCTCTTTTATCGCAACGCCGGCTCCAACGCAGCCTCGCGCATTGAGGAATACCGCTGTACGGGAGAAGCCTCCGACCCCAAAAGTCTGGAGAAAATTGCCGAATACCGCATCAACGGCGGCAACGTAGACAGCTATACTCTCGGCACGGAGCTGACCTTCACCACCGATGAGACCGCCGCGATTTACTGCAGCGAGGGCTTCGGTCACACCAACGGCTGGCGTACCATCATCCACGGCAACCGCGCCGTCATGGAGATTCCGCTCAACAAGGTTCCCGAGAATATCGAGGATTTGCACGCCTACTTCAACGTGCTGACTATTTATGAGAAAACGCCGTTTCAGATTTACTCCGGCGGCGAAGAAATCTATCAGGGCGAGCTGAATTCCGTTATCCGTCAGAACGGTCTGAACTTCCTGATTCCGATTGACACCCTCGACCGAAATACCCTGCGGCTGGAATTCGTCTTCCCCGAAATTGAGGACGCAAGCACCAACGTCATGGCGCTGACCTCGTTCAAAATTTACAATCAGTAAACGTACAAAAATAAAACCGCCGCAGCGTTCCGAAAAGCGTTGCGGCGGTATTTTTATATGAAAAGCAGATAAGATTTGTATGCCCGATCAGTTTGTAGCTTCGCAACAATGGGCAATGGATAAGCAAAACGGGGCTGTCGCATTTCCTTAGTGCGACAGCCTCTTTCTTGTTGAATACTACGGGTTATTCCACGGGCGTATAGAATATCTCAAGCATGGTTTCGAGGACATCCTTATCGTCAAGATACATTTCCGCGTGCTCACCCTCTTTAATCTGACCGTCAAGACGGACGTACTGAATCTCCGATGCATTCCGCATTTTGGAGAGGGCGGCGGTCGCAAGATAGGTGACCTTCGGCAGGTCGAGGGTCGTATCTGCGTTATCGCTGACAACGCCGAAAAGGTTTGTCACGGTAGAGATATCCTTCTTAGCGGCGGGAATAATCGAGGCAAGGAACGCCTTGATATACTGCTGCTGGCGATCCATACGGCTGTTGTTGGAATCCAGCACTTCAATATCTCTCGACCGGACATATTTTTCAACGTCTTTCCCGTGAAGCGTAATTTCCTCGCCCTCCTCGATGGTTCTGCCGTATTCCTCCGACTCAAACGTCAACATGGAAGTGAGGGTCACGCCTCCGATAGCCTCATTCAATTCCTCCAACGAGGCGAGGTCGATTGCAAAATAGTTTTTGAATGGCAGTCCGAAGAACAGACGGCTCAGCGAGGTATTGACATTCTCGCCGCCCTTGACCTTATCGTTACCGTAGGAATACGCATAAGATAGCTGTGTTTTTTCCGTATTGATAAACTGACCGTCGGCAGAATAAATATTGACGTCGAGCATTGTATCACGCGATACACCGAGAATCGTGGTCTTTCCCGTATAGTCGTCAATCGCTGCAATATAAATCGCATCCGCCATATAGTTGTTGCTCTCGCCGACTTCGTTCTCATTGTAGCCGATAAAGGTGACTGTCATAACATCCTCGTTCAGGCGATAGGTTTTGCCGCCGTATTTGATGGTACGGCCCTCATCAAGAACGCCTGCGGCGTCCTTGCCGCTCTCATCCTGAAGCGGAATCGTAATATCAATACCATCGTAGTTATGCATTGCGCTTCTGCCGATTTCGTGCAGAATATAAAATGTCGCGCCTGCAATGATTATCAGCCCGAGAATGACGCTGAGAACAATAATAATGATTCGCGCCCACAGCGGTAAGCGGTGATGCTTGTGATGCTTGTGATGCTTATGATGCTTATTTCGCTTTTTGACGGGAGTCACAAATACATAGTCCTCTGCCGACTCATCAACAGTGCTGTTTGTTTCCTCAACTCTTTTTTTATGGTGCTTATGCTTCTTATTTTTATGCTGGCGATAAGTTTCGGCCGGAACGATATAGTCAAATTCCTCCGTTGCCTGTTTTTCGGCAGGCGATTTCTCAAGCGGCTCGTATTCTTCACTCGCCGTTGAGATTGCTTCCTCCTGTCCGGTCAGCATTGAGTTCTCATTGCTTTTCTCGCTGTTTGGCATCCACCAACACCCCCTGTACTAAATATCGTGTATCGGACGGGCCGTTCGTGCAGGTGCTGAGAGTCAGAATCCTGCTGTCCTTATCCAATGTTACACCCTTACGTACTCTTCCGTCATAGGTACGCGGGTTAAGAGTCGAGTCAAGATAGTCCAGGAACTGATCCTCAAATTCTGTATGGAAGGAATTGAGGATATGCCTGTCGTCGTAGGTATAGGCGGAGTAAATCAAATAAGTGAGCAGCTTGTCCTTTGTGAACACGAACGCGGTATTGTAATTGTTAAAGAAGTCCTCGTCCTCAAAATTGTGCAGTGAGGCAAACATCGAGCCGTTGAGCATATTATGTCCGTACAGCACGGTGACGGGGTCGTTAAAGTCGCGGGAATTCATGGTCTGGGAGTAGATGGTTCCCGAGAACTGATACTCGCGGTAGATATTATGGTCGAGGTAGAAATTATCGTCACCGTTAGAGCTTTGGCAGACAGGATAATCGATATTTGTACCGGGGATATACAGCCACGCGTAAATATCGGAGTTCTTTTCCATCAGCTCGTCAAAGCTCAGATTTGACCAGTCCTCCGGCTCCGGAGCAGTCTGATAGCCATAGTGGTTGAGGGTCGGCGTTTCCGTCGGCGGCACTGTCGGCATCTGCGTGGGCGTTTCCGTCGGCGGCACACTTGCCTCGGTGAAATCATCGCGGTTGATCGTGTCCTCCACGGGCGGGCGGAAATAATTCAACAGGAAAATCACGCCGCCGGTAATGACCGCAATACAGAGAATCAATATCGCTATCCATACCGGCTTTTTCACTTTTTTCATATTCTCACCCTCCCGAGCTGCACCAAATCGTTATAATTATACAACTATCCACCGATGATGTCAATTGCAAGTAACTATCAGCGCTGCAACCATCTTCTGTAACTGACATTTTGTACACAAAACACCCCCTGCATTTAGCGGTTATTCACAAAAAGAAATTCCCCTCTTTATTTAGTCATCCGCTTGTGATAAAATAGAAATGTATAAATAGATTCGGGCGCCGTGAGCGTATGTCGGCGTCCGCAGAATGAAAAAAGGAGTGGAAAAAATGAAAAAAAGAATGACTGCGATCCTGTCCGTTGTGTTGGCAGTCGTTATCGCGGGCTGTGTGTTCGTCACCACAACGGCTGCAGCGTCCCCGACAATCAGCTATAGCTTTAAGAACAACGACAAGGGCTTTGCCGAGGGTACCGTCAGCCTTGCGAACGGCAGCGGCAGCGTGTCCCTCTACTGGGCGGATGACAGCAAGGCGCTCGACGGCTTTGACCCCATCGCCACCTTCAACGGCTCGGGCAGCTATACCATGCCCGCCTATACCGCGATTCCCGCGCGCGCGACCAAGGTAGCCGCCTTTACAGGCTCCAACCTCAGCCTGAGCAACGCGGTAGCCGTCTACAATATTCCCGATAACAAAAAGCTCGGCAAAACCGATAAGGATCTGCTCTACAGCTTCGCCTCCTACTCCGACATCCACATGGAGGATGAAACCGCGAAGCCCTATAACGGCTATACCGCCAAATATCCCTACGACGAACAGCACCTGAGATGGGCGTTTGACACAGCGGCAAAACGCGATGTTGATTTCATCATCACCACCGGCGACCATGTTAACAACCAGCGTAACGATAACAACGGGGGAAACAACAACCTCTACGCCTATGAGTGGAGCCGTTATCTGAAAATCCTTGCCGATAGTGATTTTACCGGTCCCGTCTATGAGGCTGTCGGCAACCATGAGCTGTGGAACTTTGAGACCGACTCCAACAAAAAGGTCAGGGACGCGAAAACAGGTCTGCGCTACTTTACCGCGTTAACAGGTTTAGATTCCACCGTCGCCTCCGTCAAATCCGACAAGGCTTACTATGAAATCACCGAGCCTACCACCGGCGACCATTTCCTCTTTATGGCGCTGGAGGGCGGCTTCTACACCGACTCGAATGACGAATTCACCGACGCCCAGCTCAACTGGCTTGACAGCAAAATCACCGAGTATGAGAAGGACGGCAAGAACATCTTCATCATGGAGCACGCGAACTTCAACAAGTGGGGCGCGGGCGACCAGCTCGATAATCCGATTTACGACATCCCGCTCAAGGATTCCAACGCCGCTACCACAAAGCTCAAGAACATCCTTATGAAGCATAAGGACGCGGTCATCATCACCGGCCACACCCACTTCAAATACAGCCTGCAGCTGAACTACAGCGACAACGGCAAGACCTCGGCGACCATGATTCACAACTCCTCAATCGGAGCTGTCCGCGATATCAAGAACCGCGTCACCCGCGTCAACGACACCAGCAAGGAGCTCTCCGAGGGCTACATCGTAGAGGTTTACGACAACGCGACCATCTTCTACGGCACGAACGTCTACTACAACAAGACCAATCCTTCGGCAACCTATATCATCGCTCAGACGACCTCGGCAATTGATAAGCCCGAGCCGACCGAAGCGCCGACACAGAAGCCCACCGAAGCTCCGACGCAGAAGCCGACCGAGAAGCCTTCCGAGGCGCCGCTGCCGACCTTCCCGCCCAAGCCCACAGAGACCGAAGGCAAAGACTTTATCTGGGGCGACGTTGACGGCGACGGCGATCTGCAAATTGTCGACGCAACCGCTGTCCAGCGTTATCTCGCTAACCTGATAACTCTCAGCGACGAGGCAATCGCGCGCGGCAAGGTTACCGGCAACGCGGAATTGACCGTTATCGACGCGACCGCTATCCAGCGCAAGCTTGCGGGTCTGATTCCCAAATTTATTGTAGAAACAGCTCTCGCCGCGACAGGTGCGGAAAATATCGAAATTGCCGAAGTGGGCGCTGACCTCAACACCCTGCGCACGCAGGTGAATACCGCCCTCACAAAATACTGGCAGCTCTCTTCCTACGACCAGTACCTTGCTCTTAAGAAAGCATATAAAGAAAACGCGGACTACGATACTCTCAACGCTGCCTACACCGCCTTCAATCAGGCTGTCAAGGACTTCTATCCCGGCGATAACATCACTGTTCAGTTCACCGCTCCGTCCGGCTGGGGCAGCACGGTTTACGCCTACGCCTATAACAGCGACAGCGATAAGCTTGCCGCATGGCCCGGCAAGGCATGCACCAAGGTCAGCGGTAATATCTGGTCGATTACCATTCCGAACGGCAAGTATAACTTCATCATCTTCAGCGACGGCAACGGCGGTCACCAGACATACGACCTCGCCCTCGGAATCACCGGAAATCAGGGCTATAAGACCTCCGGCTCCGGCTCCAAGGTCAACGGCGTTCCCTATCAGTATTAATCCATCACACACAAAAGGCGCTCAAACGAGCGCCTTCAGTCTGTAGAAAAAGCGTCATTCTGAGCGGATACGCCGCAGGCGTAGGAGTCAAAGGATCTGAAAGCAGCGGCGTTTTAATCGTTCAGGATGAAAATTTGAGGCTTTTCGACACGCGCAAGCCTTCCCCCTGCTAAGTGGAGGCTTGCGGGGACGTCACGGCAGCATCCTGAGAACCCGC
>CAJONB010000061.1 GCA_905235715.1 uncultured Ruminococcus sp.
AAGCGCTCCCTGAGACCCTTGCAGTAGTACAGCGGGCCGCCGAGGAACATGACCTTGCCCTCGATACGCCTGCCCTGCGCCAGTCCCGCGACAGTCTGGTTGACGACCGCCTGATAGATAGAGGCGGCGATGTCCGCCTTGGTCGCGCCCTGATTGATTAAGGGCTGGATGTCGGTTTTTGCAAATACCCCGCAGCGTGACGCAATCGGATAGATTTGCTCGTGACTGAGGCTCAGTTCGTCCATTTCGGTGTTGGTGACGTTGAGCAGGGTCGCCATTTGGTCGATAAACGCGCCCGTACCGCCCGCACAGGAGCCGTTCATGCGCTCGTCGAGACCACCCGTGAAGAAGATGATTTTTGCGTCCTCGCCGCCCAGCTCGATCACCGCGTCGGTGTCGGGCTCCAGACACCGAACACATTCGGCGGTGGCGTAAACCTCCTGTACAAAGCGCAGTCCCGCGGCGTTCGCCATGCCCAGTCCCGCCGAGCCGGATACCGCAACGGTAAACGTGCGCCCGCGCAGCAGATCGGCAATCGCCTCAATCATCTCGAGGGTTTTGCGCCGCACCTGAGAGAAGTGCCGTTCATACCGGCTGTAGACAAGCTCGCCGTCGTCGATTACGACAACCTTCGCGGTCGTTGAGCCGATATCTATGCCGACAAGCATACTGCCGGCTGTTCTGTTTTCAGCGTCCTGAATCTTCATATTGAATACTCCGCTTTTGTCGTAGTTGGAACCGTCGCGTCGGAATTTGTCGACGGTCATACAGATTCTATTTTACCACTATTATAAATAAATGCAACCTTTTGCCTGCTGATTCTTATTCGTGCAGAGCTGACGTTTTTTGTGAAAAGTGACAGGGACTGGTAATTGGCAGTACACGACTACCCACCACCAGCTTCTATTACAAAACTCAGGAAATGCCCAAATTTTGGGCAGGTGTTCATATTTGCTTATGGTAATTGTATATAAAACACATTATGCTGAATTAGTAATAATACATAAAGCTTATTACGGATGGGTATGGGCTTATGAATCAAAACGGAAGGTGAAAGAATGAAACTATCCCGGTCAATCGTAAAGCTCAGGGTGCCGATTGTGATTATCACCCTGGTGCTGATGGTTCCGGCGCTCTTCGGGATGATGAACACGCGTATCAACTATGATATGCTGACTTATCTGCCCGAGGACATGGACACCGTCAAGGGACAGGATATCCTGATGGATGAATTCGGCAAGGGCGCGTTCTCCTTTGTGATTCTGGAGAATATGTCCGACAAGGACGTCGCCGCCGTCAAGGAGCAAATCGAGCAGGTCGACCAGGTCGACAGCGTGATTTGGTACGACAGCTTTGCCGATCTCTCGCTGCCGAAGGAAATCCTGCCCGACAAGCTGTACGAGGCGTTTAACACCGACCACAGCACCGTTATGGCGGTCTTTTTTACAGGCTCGGTATCATCGGACGACACGATGGACGCGATTCGCGAGATCCGCTCGATTGCGGGTAAGCAATGCTTCGTCTGCGGAATGTCGGCGCTGGTCACCGACCTGAAGGACCTCTGCCAAAAGGAAGAGCCTGTCTACGTCGCGATTGCGGTCGTTCTGGCGCTGGCGGCGATGATGCTCCTGCTCGATAACTGGCTGATACCGCTGGTATTCCTCGCCTCTATCGGCATGATGATTTTGCTGAACTTAGGCACCAACCTCTTCTTAGGCGAGATTTCCTACATAACAAAGGCGCTGTCGGCTGTCTTACAGCTCGCGGTCACGATGGACTACTCCATCTTCCTATGGCACAGCTACAACGAGCAAAAAGAAAAATACGACGATAATAAAGAAGCGATGACGGTCGCTATCCACGACACCTTCCTGTCCGTCATCGGCTCGTCCATCACCACCATCGCGGGCTTCATCGCCCTGTGCTTCATGAGCTACACGCTCGGTCGCGACCTCGGTATCGTTATGGCGAAGGGCGTACTGCTCGGCGTTATCGGCTGCGTTACCGTTCTGCCGTCGCTGATTCTGATTCTCGACAAGCCGCTGTCAAAGCTGTCGCACAAGCCGCTGATTCCGAAGATGGACGGTCTGGCACGGGGTATCATCAAAATCTTCCCCGTTTTTCTGGTGCTTTTCATCGCGCTGGTGCCTCCGTCGCTGTACGGCTACACGCAGACAAACAACGAGGTCTACTACGATATGGGGGACAGCCTGCCGCAGGATATGGACTTCTTTATCGCCAACTCGAAGCTGAGCGAGGACTACGACATCAGCACCACCCACATGGTACTGATTGATTCGTCCCTCAGCTCCAAGGACGTCAGAAAGATGATGGACGAGATGGAACAGGTCGACGGCGTGCAAAGCGTCCTCGGCTTGGAGAGCCTGATCGGCTCCGCGATTCCCGAGGAAATCATCCCCGACAGCATTAAGAGCATTTTGGAAAACGACAGGTACGAAATGTTCCTGATTAACTCCGGATACCACTCCGCCTCCGACGAGGTAGGCGAACAGATCGAGGCGCTCAACGGCATTCTCAAGCGCTATGACAAGAACGGTATGCTGATCGGCGAAGCGCCGTGCATGAAGGATATGATTGACATCACGGATAGGGACTTCCAAGTCGTCAATTTGATTTCCATTATCGCAGTCTTCATCATCATCCTGCTGGTCGAGCGCAGCATCTCCCTGCCGTTTATCCTGATTGCGGTCATCGAGCTTGCTATCTTTATCAACCTCGGACTGCCGCACTATCTGGGTCAGTCGCTGTCGTTCATCACCCCCATTTGTATCAGCACGATTCAGCTCGGCGCGACGGTTGACTACGCGATACTGATGACGACCCGCTATAAGCAGGAACGGCTTGCGGGCAAGGAAAAACGCGAGGCGGTGCATACGTCGCTGTCGACCTCGATTCCGTCGATACTGGTCAGCGGTCTGGGACTGTTTGCGGCGACATTCGGCGTTGCGCTCTTTTCGGACATCGACATGATCAGCTCGATATGTATGCTGCTGGCACGCGGTGCAATCATCAGTATGCTGCTGGTTATCTTCATCCTGCCGTCGCTGCTGCTCCTGTGCGATAAGCTGATTTGCTATACCAGCCTCGGCATGAGGAAATGCGTAAAGAAAAGATAACAGATCGGTAGTTGGTAGTTAGTAGTTATTAGTTAATAGAAATCGGGTGTGGGCAGCGCCCGCCCTACAACTACCAACTACCGACTACCAACTACCAACTAAAAACTACCAACTACCGACTATACAGAAACGGAGTGCTTTCTATGAAACGTTTGATAAAGCTTATGTCAATTGCGCTGTGCATGCTGCTGGTGCTTTCCGCGGCGTTGGCGAGCGTATTTGCGCTGTCTATGAACGGCGTGACCCTCCTGTCCGATACGGCTGAGAGCGATACTGAGCGCGCGGACACAACCGCCTCGCTCTTCAAGGACGAGAGCGTCTATGTGATCGCGGGTGCCGACGGCAGCGTTCAGAAAATCATCGTCAGCGACTGGATTCAGAACAACGCGCACGCTGACACGGTTACCGATATCGCGAAGCTCGACAACATCGAGAACGTCAAGAGCGACGAGACCTTTACCATGAACGCGGACGGTATGCGCGTATGGGAAGCGAAGGGCAAGGATTTGTACTTAGAGGGCGAGGGTACCGACCCGCTGCCGGTTGATATCCGCCTGAGCTACTTCCTCGACGGCAAAATCGCCGCCCCTGCCGAGCTTGTCGGCAAGAGCGGCGACGTCACCATCCGCTTTGACTTTACCAACAATCAGTACGAAACCGTTGAAATCGACGGCAAGAAAGAGAAAATCTACGTGCCGTTCATGATGCTGTCGGGTCTGATTCTCGACAGCGAGAAGTTCACGGACGTTTCCGTCACCAACGGCAAGCTGATTTCCGACGGCGAACGCACCATTGTCGCGGGTATTGCCTTTCCGGGTCTGCAAAAGGATTTGGGGCTGAAGCAGAGCGACATCCAGCTTCCCGACTACTTTGAAATCAAGGCGCACGTCGAGGACTTTGAACTCGGCTCCACCGTCACGATCGCAACCAACGGTCTGCTGAATCAGCTTGACACTGCGAAATTCGACAGCCTAAATGACATCAAAAAGGATTTAGACCAGCTCCAGAGCGCAATGAGTCAGCTTTTGGACGGCTCGTCACAGCTGTATGATGGTCTGGCGACCCTGCTCGAGAAATCCTCCGAGCTGACCGACGGTATCAATCAGCTTTACGCGGGCGCGGAGCAGCTTTCCGACGGTCTGGATACCGTCAGCTCCGGCGCAGGCTCGCTTGACGACGCGGCGGGTCAGTTGAAAATCGGCGCGATTCAGTTATCCGACGGCGTATCCGGTCTTAAATCGGGCGCGGCGGATCTGAACGACGGCTCCGTGCAGGTTGACGCGGGCGCAAACAGCCTGTCCGCAGGTCTGAACGCCCTGAAAAAGAATAACTCCTCCCTCACCGCGGGCAGCGACCAAACCTTTGCCTCTATCCTCGCGACCGCCCGTCAGGGATTGCTTGACCAAGGGCTGGACGTCCCCGAGCTGACTCCCTCCAACTACGCAAAGGTGCTGAACGGTCTGATAGACAATCTCGCCGAGGACAAGGTCAGAGCGCAGGCGGAGGCTGTTGCAGAGCAGCAGGTCACCGCGGCAGTGGAAGCGAACCGCGACGCGGTTGTCGCGGGCGTGACCGAAGCGGTACGCGCGAATGTACAGGCGGAGGTTGAGCCTGCCGTCAGAGCGCAGGTAATGCAGAGCGTGCTGGAAAGCCTCAGCTACACCGTTGAGCAGTACAATGCCGCCGTCGCAGCGGGACTTGTTGACGGCGCAACACAGGAGCAGGTCAGCGCCGCGATCGACGCGCAGATGAACAGCGATCCCGTCAAGGCGTCAATCGCCGCCCTCGTTGAGCAGAATATGCAGAGCGACGATGTAAAGGCGGCAATCGCGCAGAATACCGAAGCGCAAATCAACGCCCTGATTGAGCAGAATATGCAGAGCGGCGAGGTGCAGCAGGGTATCAGCGACGCTGTCGCACAGGCGAAGGCAGGCGTGCAGAGCATTAAGGAGCTGAAAGCGCAGCTCGACAATTACAACACCTTCAACAACGGTCTGAAGACCTACACCTCGGGCGTGGATTCCGCCTCCGACGGCGCGAATCAGTTAAAGAGCGGTGCGTCGCAGTTAAAGAGCGGAACCTCACAGTTAAAGAGCGGCTCGAGCGATTTGTCCGACGGCGCGGATCAGCTGAAATACGGCACGATTCAGCTCTCCGACGGTACAGGCAGTCTCAGGAGCGGTACGGCAGAGCTGTCCGACGGCTCCAAGGATTTGCTCAGCGGTATCATCACCCTCAGGGACGGCGTTCCCGCACTTGCCGACGGCGTGAGCCAGCTTAAGGACGGCGCGATGCAGCTCAGCGACGGACTGAAACAGTTCAATGAGGAAGGCGTCGCCAAAATCGTCGACCTCCTCGGCGGCGACCTGAGCAATATCGGCACCCGCCTCAAGGCGATTGTGGACGTGTCCAAGGGCTACAAGAGCTATACGGGTCTCACCGGCGACATGGACGGCGAGGTCAAGTTCATCTACAAGACCGCCGACCTGAACAAGGAAAAGTAATCAAACGTAAGTATCACAGCCTCTTCCGCAAGGGAGAGGCTGTTTTTTGTTAAGAGTGAAGAGTTGAGGGAAACGCTAATGCGTTTTGGAATGTAGGGGTTGGTAGTTGGTAGTCTGTAGTTGATAGTTGTAGGGCGTCCACCGGCCTTCCCTGCTAAGGAGAGGTGCTGAACGTAGTGAAGCGGAGGGGTTCTGCCGCGACCTTACAGAGGGACGATGGTACAGAATCACATCAATGCCCCGCACAAACCCTCCCGGCACTTCTTGCCGCTCACCCTTTGCAGAGCGGGCTTTTCCCCGACAGCAAAAGAGCCTCCCCTCGCGGGAAGGCTCTTTCCGGTAAATTACACATTTAAATTATACGTTGAACCGGAACAGCACGACGTCGCCGTCCTTCATCACGTAATCCTTGCCCTCGCTTCTGACAAGACCTTTTTCCTTTGCCGCCGCCATGGAGCCGCACGCAATCAGGTCGTCATAGGCGATGACCTCCGCGCGGATGAATCCGCGCTCAAAGTCGCTGTGGATTTTGCCCGCCGCCTGCGGCGCCTTGGTACCGTTCTTGATGGTCCATGCACGCACCTCGGGTTTGCCTGCGGTGAGATAGGAAATCAGCCCCAGCAGCGTGTAGCACTCGCTGATCAGACGGTCAAGACCGCTCTGCTCCAGCCCCAGCTCGCCGAGGAACATTTCCTTCTCGTCCTTGTCCATCTCGACGATCTCCGCCTCCAGCTCCGCGCAAATCGGCAGTACGCCCGCGTGCTGTTCGGCGGCGATTTCACGCACTCTTTTGAGTCGCTCATTGGATTCGATACCGTTCGAGAAATCCTCCTCGCTCATGTTCGCCGCGAAGATGACGGGCTTGTTGGTCAACAGCGCGACCTCCGCCAGCAGCGCCTTTTCGTCGTCGTCACATTCGACGGTGCGCGCGGGCTTGCCCTCATTGAGGGTATCGAGAACGCGCTTGAAGAAATCGACCTGCGCCTGATACTTTTTATCGCCCTTGACCATTTTCTGCGCCTTGTCGATCCGGCGCTGCACCATCTCAACGTCGCTGAGAATCAGCTCGAGGTCGATGGTTTCGATGTCGCGGACGGGGTCGACGCTGCCCTCGACGTGGATAATATCGTCGTTGTCAAAGCAGCGCACGACGTGTACGATCGCGTCGCACTCGCGAATGTTGCTGAGGAACTTGTTGCCCAAGCCCTCGCCCTTGCTCGCGCCCTTGACCAGACCCGCGATATCGACGAATTCGATGGTGGCGGGGGTGTACTTGTCGGGATTGTACATCTCGGCAAGCTTGTCCAGACGCTTGTCGGGTACCGCGACCACGCCGATATTCGGCTCGATGGTGCAGAAGGGATAGTTCGCGCTCTGTGCGCCTGCGTTTGTAATTGCGTTGAATAAGGTCGACTTGCCGACATTCGGCAGACCGACGATTCCTAATTTCATATTGAGGACTCCTTTCGCCCTTTACAAAAGGGAGCGCCTTTATATTAACACCCGCGCCGGTAAATGTCAATCGGTCGAAGGTTGACAAAATCCGCAATTCAACATACAATGTGTAGCGGTGATACTATGACAAAGTACGACGCGGTGCTGTTTGATTTGGACGGCACCATTTCCGATTCGGGCGAGGGCGTTCGCAAATGTATTCAGTTAATGATGGACGATTTAGGCAAGCCCTGTCCCGGTTTGAGCGATTTTTCCGCATTTATCGGGCCGCCGCTGACGCAGACCTTCCGCAATCTCTGCGGGCTGAATGAGGACGAGGTCGCGCGGGCGCTGCCCATATACCGCGATTATTACGATGTTTACGGTAAGACGGCGAACCGCCTGTATGACGGGATAACGGATGTGTTTACTGCCCTGCGAGAGCAAGGCGTAAAGACCGCAATATGCACCTCAAAAAATGAGCGTCTTGCCCGCGACGTGGTGGATTTTCTGCAAATCGGCGGTTATTTCGACGCGGTTTGCGGCTCGCGTGACGACGGCACCCGCAAGGAAAAGGCGGATTTGATTCCCTACGCGCTTCACTCGCTCGGCGATATCCCGCCCAAACGCGCGGTGCTGATCGGCGATACCTTTTATGATACCCGCGGCGCGACAGCGACAGGCGTGGACTTTATCGGCGTGCTGTACGGCTATGGCAAAAAGGAGCTGATGGAGGAGGCAGGCGCCGGAATTTTCGCCGCCACCCCCAAAGATCTCCTGAACTTTCTGCTTTAAGAGATAACAGATATTTATATAGATAACAGATAACAGATATCAGTTAACAGTTGAGGGAAACGCTGATGCGCTTTGGAATATTTTGGAATATATAGAAATCGGGTGCGGGCAGCGCCCGCCCTTCACTGTTATCTGTTCACTGAAAAATGAAGTATTCATCATTTCTCTTTTCTCCGCATATACATTAGTTAAGAATGTTAAAAGGACTGATGTGTATGTTTCACTCCGTAAGGATTAAAAACTGGAAGCTGACGCTGTTTTCGCTCGCCTGCTTCCTGCTGTTTCTGGCAGTATGTATACTGATGCTTCGTGCCGCTCCGCCCGACAGCGTTGAGGTCGAGGACGAGCCGGTCGGACTGAAAATCAGCTCCGACGAGGATATCGAGGCATTTATCGCCCGCTGCGGCTATGCGGTAGAGGGCTGCGTATCCGACGAGGGAATCACCGTTCCCAAGACGTGGAACGAGACCTATACCGCCTATAACGACCTGCAAAAGCAGCAGGGCTTTGACCTGAGAGCCTATAAGGGCAAGCCTGTCCGCAAGCTGGTCTACGCCCTGTCGGACAGCGAGGATTACGTGACGGTTCTCGCGACAGCCGACCGTATTATCGCCGCCGACCGCTCCTCCATGCGTCAGGGCGCTCAGCCCGCGCCGTTATTATAGGCTCCCTTGTGGAAAGGGAGCTGGCGAAAGCGGGTGAGGGATTGTATAAATGACCGAGCGGACACGCGTGTCCTGCGAGAAACCATATATATATGTGAGTAAGCTATGAATGAACGACTGGACAAATTCATCTCTTCCCAGACTGCCCTCAGCCGCAGGGATGCGTGCAGAGCGATCCGGGACAAGCGCGTTACCGTGAACGGTACAATCTGCCGCGCGGCTGATACCAAGGTCAGCCCCGGCAGCGATACCGTCGCACTGGACGGACAAGCCCTCAGCTACCGCAGGTATGTCTATTACATGATGTACAAGCCTGCGGGCGTGGTCTGCGCGACCGGGGACAAAATCGAAACGACCGTGCTGGATATTTTACCCGGCGGGCTGTACCGCGACGGATTGTTCCCCGCGGGACGGCTCGATAAGGATACCACCGGGCTGCTGATACTGACCGACGACGGCGACTATGCCCACCGGATGCTGTCTCCGAAAAAGCACGTGGAGAAAACCTACATCGCGACCCTCGACCGTGAGCCTGACGAAGGAATCGGGGAGGCGTTCCGAAAGGGAATCACCCTTGCCGAC
>CAJONB010000062.1 GCA_905235715.1 uncultured Ruminococcus sp.
ATCCTTGCCGCGGCGGATGTCAAATATCTTCTGCTCGGCGGAGTCAATCAGCATCTGCGGCTCCTGCGCGCCGTCGGACGAATCCTCAATGATTTCATTGGCGGCGGTAATCAGCGAGCGCACGTCGTGCTTGTCCCGCACAAGGTAGCAGTAGTTCTCGAGGTTGGCGATTGCAGGACAGCTCTGCGCCATCTGGACAAGGTAGGTCTTTGTGGTCGCCTCGTCGAAATCAGGCTCGCGCTTAAGCTCCTCGACAAGGGTGACCATATCGACAGGCCGCCCCTCGGTAAACATCCGCAGCATAGCGGAATAAATCGTGCGGTGGGTCGCGATATAGAAATATTCGGCTGAGGGCAGGATCTCCGCCGCTACGGCAAGAGAATCTCTGTCCAGCAAAATTGCGCCGAGGACTGCCTGCTCCGCGTCGGGAGAATACGGCAGCCGCATACCGGCATAAAAATCGGTGTTTTTATCAGGCATAGCTTTTCCTTAAAATAACAGATGATGGATCAGGCTTTCTCCACAACGATTTCGATATTTGCCGAAATGCCGGTGTAGAGCTTGATTTCTGCGGTGTACTCGCCGAGGGTTTTGATATCGCTCTTGAGGACGATTTTACGCTTGTCCACGTTGAGGGATTTCTGGCGCTTGATTTCCGCAGAAATTTCCTTGGCGGTAATGCTGCCGAACAGCTTGCCGCTCTCGCCCGCCTTCGCCTTGATGACGAACTTTGAGCCCTCGAGCGTTGCCTTCGCCTGTTTAGCGGCGGCGATTTCGGTTTCCTGCTTAAACTTTTTGCTCTGTTCCGCGTTTTTCAGCTCGTTCATCGCCTGTGCATTTGCTTCCTTCGCGAGCGACTTCGGGAACAGGAAATTGCGGGCATAGCCGTCGGATACATTGACCAGCTCGCCCTTTTTGCCGAGACTTTTTACGTCCTGCAATAATACGACTTTCATATATATACCTCCCGTCGGTTGTTGCTTTTTATTATGTAAGGATGAGGTGTGTGCCGTTTCCTACATATATTACATCGTCATTCCAATGATTCCTTGAGCACCTTCAAAAGCTGCTCCTTGGCTTCCTTCAGAGTTACACCGGTGAGCTGTGCCGCCGCCATGGTCTGGTGACCGCCGCCGCCGAGCTTTTCCATCAGCACCTGCACGTTCAGCTTTCCGAACGAGCGCGCCGAGATATTGACGGTATGCGTGTCGATTGCGGAAATAACAAACGAGGCGTAGGTATCTTCAATCGACAGCAAATCATCCGCCGCCTGCGCACAGACGACGCGGGAATTCTGAATCGGCTCCTCCGCCACGGTAATCGCGCAGTGCTTGTAAATCTGCGCCGAGGATACCAGACGGCTCTTGTCGCGGTAATTCTCCAGCGAATTTGCGAACACATTGCGCACCACAACGGTATCGGCGCCCTTCTTCCGCAGATACGCCGCCGCCTCAAAGGTACGCACGCCGGTATTAATCACAAAGTTCTTGGTATCCAGCATGATACCCGACAAAAGCGCCTCCGCCTGCACGCTGCTGATAGCGTCGTCCGCCAGATATTCGACGATTTCCGTCACAAGCTCCGACGCGGATGACGCAGACGGCTCATGCAGAAATACGCTTGCCTTATCAATATAATTTACCATCCGGCGATGGTGGTCGATAATCACGACGTTGCCGCAGCTCTTGTACAGGCGGTCGCTCTCGACAAAATCGGGCGAATGGGTATCGACAACAATCAGGAGCGTTTTTTCGTTGGCATAAGACAGTCCCTTTTCCGGTGAAATAAACATCCCGGATTCCTCATCTGCCAGACGGTCAATCATCGTCTTTGCGAGGGTACGGGTGGTATCGGTACAGATATAGCACAGCTTGCGGAAATGCTTGCCGGCAAGGGCGTACATACCCGCCGCCGCGCCGATACAGTCGAGATCGGAGAACTTATGCCCCGTAATCAGCACGCGGTCAGCCGCCTTGATTGCGTCGGCAATCTGCTCCGCACGGACGCGTACCTTGACCTTTGAGGTTCTCTCCACGCCCTTGGCGACGCCGCCGAAGAACTGGTACTCGCCGCCCGACAGCACCGCCGCCTGATCGCCGCCTCTGCCGAGCGCCATATCGAGGGCTTTCTTTGCCTCGGCAGCGCTTTCGGTCAGGCTGTCGCAGTCGCGTCCGATACCGATGGATATCGTCGCGGGATGACCGTTGTAGGTAATCGAGCGGGTGCGGTCGAGAATACGGAACTTCTTGTCGATTTGGTCAATCAGCACATACTCCTCAAATACCGCGATATAGCGGCTCTCTCCCAATCTGCGCAGAAGAATATTGTTCTTGTTCGCCCAGTGATAGAGAAGATTTTCTGCGGTCAGCTTCGCCGCAGCAACCTCTTGGTCGCCGTCGGAAAAATCCTCGATATTGTCAAACACAATCAGCGCGACGCTCTTTTTGGTTTGGTTATACTTATCGGCGGTATTCTTGAAATAGGTATCGTCGATGAATTCAAAGAGATAGCCGCGTTTTATCTCGCGGGCGATGACGGTAAACCGTTTGTCGCCGTAGCGGACGTCAACGGTACCGTTACGCACGGCGTACTCCGGCTCGTGGTCGGACAAAAACGCCTGCATGGAAACATTCTCGCCGTCATAGCCGTCGAGAAACTGCTTGCGAAAGCGGTGATTGTACATCAGCAACTCGCCGTTATCGCCGCAGACCGCGACGGGGATTTTAACGCTCTCCAGCGCCTTATCGTCAGGCGAGAAGCTAAGCTCCATCGCGCTGTTCACCACACCGCGGATATAGCTGCGGAAGCGAATCACCATTGCCAGCACCACCGCGAGCGACACAAGCGTCACGCTGATTTCGATAATGCCGATTATTTTATTGTAGTAGTAGGTGATGATAGACATGGCAATCATCAACACTACGAAAATAATGTAGACGGGCAGTACCGTCCAGATACGTCTTTTCATAATTAAAAATTGTGAAGATGCTTTCAATGCCGCTGCGATTGCGATACAGAACTCAGGTGAGGACGGCGTCCTCCTGCAATTCTTCGCTGTTCGCTTTTAACGCTTCACTATGCACAGCACATTACACTTCCATAAGAATCGGCAGGATCATCGGCGATCTGCCTGTCTGCTTAACTATAAGCTTTGCCACTTCGTCCTTGACGCGATTCTTGATAACGCCCCACTCGTGAATATTGCGGCGGGAACATTCGTCAAGGATTTCGAGCGACAAATCGCGGATATCATCCATCAAATCGCCGCTCTCGCGCACATAGACAAATCCGCGCGATACAATATCGGGGCCGCTGATAACGTGGCCGTCATAAACATCCAGCGACGCGACTATGATAATCAAGCCGTCCTGACCGAGATGCTTGCGGTCGCGCAGGACGATAGAGCCGACGTCGCCGACGCCCAAGCCGTCGACAAAGACCTTGCCCGCAGTGACGGTTTCGACCTCTTTCATCCCGCTTTCGGACAGCTCGACAACCTTGCCGATATCGCCGACATAGATATCCTTGCGGTTCATGCCGACGGACATTGCGAGGTTGACATGCTTTCTCAGGTGCTTCTGCTCGCCGTGGACGGGGATGAAATAGCGGGGCTTGACCAGTGAATGAATCAGCTTTAATTCCTCCTGGCAGGCGTGACCCGATACGTGTACCTCATACATACTCTCATAGACGACCTCGCAGCCGCGCTTGAGCAGCTCGTCGACAACGTTGCCGACGGTGCGTTCGTTACCGGGAATCGGATTTGCGGAGATGATGATAAAGTCGCCCGTGCCGACCTCCACCTTGCGGTGGTCGGAGTATGCCATGCGCGAAAGCGCCGACATCGGCTCGCCCTGAGAGCCGGTCGTCACAAGGACGATTTTTTCGGGCGGGTATTCTTTAAGCTGGTCAATATCAATAATCAGGTTATCGGGCAGCTTGACATAGCCCAGCTCACGCGCGACGTTCATGTAGTTAATCATGGAGCGTCCCGAGAAAGCGACCTTTCTGCCGTACTTCTGGGCACAGTTGAGAATCTGCTGGATACGGCTGATATTTGAGGCAAAGGTCGCGATAATGATGCGGCTGCGGCGCGCCTTTGCAAAGAGGCTGTCGAAGCTGTCGGCAACCTTCTGTTCGGTGGGAGTATAGCCGGGACGCTCGGCGTTCGTGCTGTCAGCCAACAGCGCCAATACACCCTCGTCGCCCAGCTGTGCGAAGCGGCTTAAATCAATCATGCCGCCCGACATCGGGGTGTAGTCGATTTTAAAGTCGCCGGTATGAACGATCGTACCCGCGGGGGAATGGATCGCCACGCCGACCGAATCGGGAATACTGTGGTTGACGTGAATCAGCTCAACGTCAAAGCAGCCTAATTTTACGTGATCGCCCGCGTTCTTCTTAATCAGCTCGGGGGGAGCGGAAAGGCTGTGCTCGCGCAGCTTATTCTCAATCAGACCGATGGTCAGGGGCGTGCCGTAAATCGGCACATTGACCTTTGCGAGCAGATACGGGATACCGCCGATATGATCCTCGTGTCCGTGCGTAATGACAACGCCGCGGATTTTGTCGCGGTTCTGCTCGATATAGGTGAAGTCGGGGATGACCATATCTACGCCGAGCATATCGCCGTCGGGGAATTCCATGCCGCAGTCGATAATAATCATATCGCCCTCGCACTCGAACACCGTCATGTTCTTGCCGATTTCGTTCAGACCGCCGAGGAACGCAATACGAACCGGCGGCTTCTTCGGCGCTTTCTTCTTCGGCGTATTCTTCATGTTACGCTTTTTGGTATTCGAGGGATTCGGCTTGACCGTCGATTTATACAGTGTTTTCTTCGGGGCGGAATTTTTGACCGCCTTACCCGCAGATTGCTTTTTCGCGGGCTTTCTTATCTGAGGCTTTTTCTTTTTTTCGCTCAAATAAAGACCTCCTTTGTTCATTTTTGTTGTCTTTGCAGGTGGATTTTATGTACTATCTTCGCTTATACCGCTCAAGCGAAGAGATGTTGCAAAACAGCCGAGTAAGATGTAAAGTATAAAGTGCCTACTCCCACTTATACATGGTGTAGTATACATCAAAATTGCCGTTCGGTCAATAGACGATACGGCATATTTGGTGATTTTTTCCATTCTCTTACTATTATAGACGGGCGGCTTTGAGCTTATTCCCGACAAAAACCTTTCCAACGGTTGGCAAGCCGTCCGTTTTGTGATATAATCAGCTTGAATCAAAACACCGTAAAGAGGTTTTAGCATGAAAAAAGTCGATATCTTCACCGACGGCGCGTGCTCGGGCAATCCGGGACCCGGCGGCTGGGGCGCGATTCTGCGCTATCAGGAACGCGAAAAGGAAATCTCGGGCGGCGAGGCGCATACCACCAACAACCGCATGGAGCTGATGGCGGTCATCAATGCCTTAAGGCTGTTGAAGGAGCCGTGCGAGGTCACGCTCTACTCCGACAGCCAGTATGTCTGCAACGCCCTAAAGCTCGGCTGGGCGGAGAAATGGCGCGCCAACAACTGGATGCGCAATAAAAAAGAAAAAGCCCTGAATCCCGAGCTATGGGCAGAGCTGCTGGATTTGTGCGCCGTGCATAAGGTCGAGCCGGTGTGGGTCAAGGGACACGCGGGTCATCCCGAAAACGAGCGGTGCGACCGTCTTGCCGTAGCCGAAAGTCAAAAATTTTCTTAAAAATGTTAATTTTTGGATAGTTTTTATCGTTTTTTTATGTTATGATAAAATTGTTAACAGCAAATATTTCCATAGGAGTCTTATCATGAAAAGGTCTATCGCTTTATTGTTAGCAACATTTCTTATTCTGGGCGCGCTCACCTTTACCGCGTGCGGCGGCTCAAACGGCAGTAAAACAAGCTTTGACGAAAAAATCCTCAGCTTCACCACCATCGGCGACCTGAAAAAGTCGGGCACGGAGTATGAGTTCATTACCGCGAACAGTAAGCTGGAGGACGACGGCGTCGTGTGTCAGCTGAGCGCGGACGCGTCGGGCGCAATCACCATTCCCGCAAAGTATGATGACAAAGAGGTGATCGCCGTCATCAGCGAGAATGCGGAAAATACGCAGGCGACCTCTCTCAACCTCGAAAACGGCATCAGCTTCATCGAAAACTGCTTTACCGGTTCCTCGGCGGTAGAGAGCATCACCCTGCCCGCGTCCGTCAAGGGAATCTACAACAGCTTCAACGCCTCTGCGGTCAGCGAGCTGAGCTTCCCGACCGGCGTCAAGTACATAGTCAATTCGTTCAATAACTGCGAAAAGCTGAATAAAATCGAAACGACAGGCTATGTCTACGGCATCAACGAATCGTTCAGCAACGACGCAGCGCTCGCGGACGTCACCTTCAGCGGTTCGATTCAGAAAATCGAAGGCAGCTTTTTGAAGAGCGGCGTAACAAGCCTCACCTTTGTCGAGAACATTCATGACATCGCCGAGTCCTTCAACGAGTGTCCTGCCCTGACGTCTTTTACCGTAGAGCAGATTGCGGGCGGCGTCAACAAATCGTTCAACAGCTGTCCCGCGCTGACCGACCTCGTCTATAAGCAGGGCGGCGAAAAAATCTCCGGCTCGTTCAACGACGGAGACGTTCTTGAAAACGTTGATTTCGGCAGCGGCGTCGGCAGCATCTCCGACTCCTTTGAAAACTGCCCGAAGTTCACGCTCACCGAGGACGAAGCGGAATAATCCGAAGCTCACAAAAGTATATAAAGAAACGCAAAAATCCCGCTCTTTCCGGAGCGGGATTTTTATATAACAGTAAGCCGTTGAGCGGAGGCGCAAGCCCCCGAAAATTTCTTATTTTTCCTGCAAAAGCTTGTTCAGCTCTTCCATGAAGGTGTTGATATCCTTGAACTGGCGGTAGACGGACGCAAAGCGCACGTAGGCGACCTCATCCACGTTCTTGAGCTGTTCCATCGTCAGCTCGCCGATTGCCATTGAGGTAACCTCGCGGTCGAGCGACTGCTGAAGCTGGGTTTCGATATTATCCACCATTTCCTCAATCTGGTTGATGGATACGGGGCGCTTCTCACACGCGCGCAGCAGACCGGCGGTCAGCTTATTGCGGTCGAAAACCTCGCGGCTCTTGTCGCGCTTGACGACGATAATCGGTACGGTCTCGATGACCTCGTGGGTCGTGAACCGCTTGCCGCATTTCAGACACTCACGGCGGCGGCGGATGCGCTCGCCCTCATCGGCGGGACGCGAGTCGATAACCTTGCTTTCTTCAAATCCGCAGTAAGGACATTTCATAGCTTCACCTCATTATGATTTATCCCGTAATACGGGAATTATATTTCTACATTAGAAATTATAAGTTCTGAGGCAGACTTTGGCAAGTTAACATTTTGTAATATGTAGTTACAGTTTCATCATCAAACACTATATTTAGTGAAAAAAGCGCTGACTGCGATGTCAGCGCTCGTCTTTTTTCAGTAGTGGTTTCAACGCGCGGTCAAGAATACCGTTCATCTTGGCGATTGCGATACCGTAGTTGACCATCGGCACATCGGCGGCTTTTGCCGCCTGCTGGCGGTACTGCATTTCCTTTTCGTTGAGCATACAGCCGCCGCAGTGGACAACCAGCCTGTAGTCGGAAAGCTTGGCGGGGAAGCTTCCGCCGCTGGTAAAGGAGAATTCCGGCTCGGCGCCGCAGTAAGCCTTGATCCATGCGGGCAGCTTTACCGTGCCGATATCGCCGCACTGACGGCGGTGGGTACATCCCTCGGAAATCAGCACCTTATCGCCGTCCCTCAGCTGCGCCAGCGTATCCGCGCCGCGAATCAGTCCGTCAAGGCTTCCCTTATAGCGGGCGAACAGCACCGAAAAGCTTGTCATAGGAATGTCGTCGGGCGTGTCCCTGCTTACCCTGTCGAACGCCTGCGAATCTGTAATGACCAGCGCGGGCTTCTTGTGCAGACCCGCAACGGTCGCGGAAAGCTCCTCGGGCTGACAGCAAATCACGGAGCAGTGGTAATCCAACAGCTCACGCAGGGTCTGCTGCTGCGGCAGGATGATCCTGCCTTTCGGCGCGGCGGCGTCAATCGGAATCACGAGGATGACGGTATCGCCCTCCCGCACCAAATCCGCAACGATGCGCTTCTCTTGATTTTCCTGCTGTACAAGGTCGCCGAGGCGCGCCTTCAGCTCCTCTATTCCCTCCCCCGTCAGGGCGCTGAGATAAATCCCGCTGTCGCGCGGGGCGGGTTTTTCCTGAATCAAATCGACCTTGTTGAAGGCGACAAGATACGGCAGCCTGCGCTCCTTGAATTCGGCAATCAGCGCATTGTCGGCGTCCGTCAGACCGGCGGCGCCGTCTACGACAAGCACGGCGATGTCGGTCTTGCGCAGTACCTCGCGGGTGCGCTCAACACGCAGCTCGCCCAAAGCGCCCTCGTCATCAAAGCCGGGGGTGTCGATAATAACGACGGGCCCCAGCGGCAACAGCTCCATTGCCTTTTGTACAGGGTCGGTCGTCGTGCCGAGAGTATCGGACACGACGGAAATTCTTTGATTGGTCACAGCGTTCACGACGCTGGATTTGCCGGCGTTGCGCCGCCCGAAAAAGGCGATATGCACACGCTCGGCGGAGACGGTCGTATTCATCAGCTTGCCTCCGAAAAACGAACAGTAATCAGTTATCCGTCATCTTTTTTGTTTAGAATCTGAAATCTCTGCGGTTGGAATTTTTGATGTCCCCGATATGCTGACGGGCGATAGCGCGCACCTTTTCCTTCGGAATCCGCTCCAGCTCGCTCTCTATCATCGCAAAGCCCTTTTCCTTGGTTGCGGGGCTTGCGTAGTCGACCAGATACTCGGCGAGGGTCATCAGCGCGTTCGGGTGACAGCAGTTGAGGATCTGACCCGACTTGCACAGCGACATAAAGCGGTCGCCTGTTCTTCCCTCGCGGTAGCAGGCGGTGCAGAACGACGGGATGTGTCCGTTATCCATCAGCCACGCGACAACCTCGTCAAGGGTGCGCTGAT
>CAJONB010000063.1 GCA_905235715.1 uncultured Ruminococcus sp.
CGATGATGACACGGATATCGTTGCTCATGGCTATGAGCATCTTGCGAACATTCTCCGCCTGACGCTCTTCGCGGTCGGTATACTCGATCTTACTGATCTTAGTCAGACCGTCTACGAGGTTCATCACCTCTTCGCCGAAGCCGTCGCGTATCTGCTCCAAAGTTACGTCAGTATCCTCTACCGTATCATGCAGCAGAGCCGCTACGACCGAGTCCGTATCCATACCCATCTCGACTACTATACACGCTACCGAGGTAGGATGCAGAATAAAAGGCACGCCCGATACGCGGCGCTGATCGCCGTGAGAGAGATTGGCGAACTCATACGCTTTTTTGATCTTACGCTTGTTATACTTTACATTGCTCTTGTCTATAAGATACAACAGCTCGTCAAAATCCTGATAATGAATCACATCACTCATACGAGCTCACCTCCTTTAGTTTTTTGATGATCAGCGATGAGCCGAGATCGACCTTAGCTCCGACCTCTCGCATCACGATCTTAAAATCGTACATCCCCTCGGATATACTTATAAGTCCAAGCTCGTTCATGCTCTCGAGTATGACTCTGAGCTTTCCGCAGCTGATACCGCCTATGCGGTACAGCAGCGCGTCAAACGGATAGTTAAAGCCGTTTTCGGCTCTCAAAAAGCGATAGACCACGGCAAACTCCTGACGGCTCGGCAAAATAGATCTTGCCTCATCGGGTGTGATATCATCGCCCCGGCAGAATCTTTCAAATAATTCTTCAGAAGAAATTATATCATCTTCATCCTGTCCCGAAAAACGCATATCGCGTATAAAAACCGACAGGCTCTCGTTATTATTATATACATTAATATCCAAAGTAACCGCTAAATCCACAACATCGCCCGCGCGATACGGAAATTCGGCAAGTGTTGTCGAAAAGCGCAGAGCATATACGGTACTGTCGCCTCTCGACAGGCTCAGCCGCAGATGTCTGCCGCCGCCGATCTCGCGGATATCGCGCAGAGTCATGTTGTACAGTCCGAACAGCGGAGTAGGATTACCTGAGCCGTATGGCTCAAGCAGCGAAAGTCCGCGCGCAAGCTCTACGCTCAGCTGAGCGGGATTGAGCTTGCAGTCAAGCTCCAGAGTCGGAACCGGTATGGGGTTAAGCTGTGCGTAGCGGTTGATCCGCGAGATGAAATCTTCGATATTCTCCCTGCGGATGCCGAAACCGACCGCCATGGGGTGACCTCCGCACTGGATGAGCAGGTCGGAGCATGAGAACACGGCGTCGATAAGCGAGAATCCCGCTACCGATCTGCCGGACGCCCTGCACACATCACCGTCAAGAGTGATGATGATCGCAGGCTTGTTATACACCTCTTTGATCCTCGAGGCGACTATACCTATGACGCCCTTGTGCCAGCCCTCGCCGTAGACGACAATCACGCGGTTGTTGACAATCGAGGGGTTCGTTTGAATCAGTGTATCAATATCGGCAAGGATCTCGCGCTCCAGCTGCTGGCGCTCGGTATTATCGGAGGACAGCTCGGCGGCGATATCCGCCGCGTATTCCTCATCCTCCGTCAACAGCATGGAAACGGATTTTTTAGACAGTCCGAGACGTCCGCCCGCGTTGATACGCGGCACGAGCGTAAAGCTGAGGTTGCCGGCGGAAATTTGCCTGCCGGACAGTCCCGCTTCCTCGGACAGGGCGGCGATGCCGGTACGGTCACCGTTGTTGATATGCAAGAGTCCGTTCTTGACCAGTACGCGGTTCTCGCCGCGCAGGGGAACAATATCACCGACGGTACCGATAGCGGCAAGGTCGGAATAATTCTCGAGCAAGCCGTCCACATCGGCGTACTCGCCCTCGATCGCCTGAACGAGCTTGAAGGCGACGCCGACGCCCGATAATTCTTTAAAGGAACTATTGCAATCCTCCCGGTGCAGGTCGACAATCGCAACCGCGCCGGGCAGGACGTCGGGAATCGCATGGTGGTCGGTGACGACGGTATCAATACCGAGGGTATTCGCGTAGGCAATCTCGTCGACGGCGGCGATACCGTTATCGACGGTGACAATCAGCTTGACGCCGTTCTCACAGAGCTTTGACACGGCGTCCTTGTTCATGCCGTAGCCCTCCGCCTCACGCGAGGGGATATAATAGATCACGTCCGCGCCGGTATCGGAAAGATAGGAATATAACAGCGCGGTGGAGGTAACGCCGTCGGCGTCAAAGTCGCCGTAAATACAGATACGCTCGCCGTCCTCGATCGCGCGCCGAATCCGCTCGACCGCCTTATCCATGTCCTTGATTTCAAAGGGCGAGGCGGTGAGGGTCTCCTGCGAGAGGAAGTCAATAATATCCTGCTCCTCAGTGATGCCGCGGATATCGAGCAGCATCGCGACAAGCACCGGCAGTCCGTAGTGCTGAGAAACGGATACCGCACGGTCTTTATTCAGTTTTTGGGTAATCCATTTCTTCATAGTTAGCTCCGGTGGTTGGTAGTCGGTGGTTGGTAGTTGGTAGTTGGTAGTTAGTAGTTGGTAGTTAGTAGTTGGTGGTTATTATTGTAGTGACTGCAACGCGTCTGAAAGCCTTCGCCCTACTGTAATGCGCTTTTAAGTAATTCTCTCGCGTGGTTCAAGGCGGAATCGGTGATTTCCTCGCCGCCGACAATGCGGGCAAGCTCGCGCACTCTGCCCTCTTCATCCAGCGCGTCTACCTGCGTAAAGGTACGGTTATCATGCACCGACTTACTGATGAAAAGGTGGTTATCCGCAAAGGCGGCAATCTGCGCCTGATGGGTAACGCACAGCACCTGAGAACCGGCGGAAAGCTGCTTGAGCTTCTTGCCGACTCTGCCCGCAGCCGAGCCGGAGATTCCGGTGTCGATTTCGTCAAAAATCAGGGTTTCCACAAAGTCCGCCTTGCTGAGCACGGTCTTTATCGCGAGCATCATGCGCGACAGCTCGCCGCCCGACGCAATCTTCGATACGGGCTTCGGCTCCTCGCCGGGGTTCGTGGAAATCAGGAACTCCAGCTTGTCGATACCGCGGGTATTCAACGGTACCTCCTCGCGGCTGATTTCCAGCCGCACGTTGGGCATTTCGAGAAACGCCATCTCGCGCTCAACGTCCTTGCGAAATCGCGCAGCGACGTCGGCACGGACAGCGGATATTTCTTTTGCAGAATGATATGCTTTTTGGTACAGCTCCTCGCGCCTTGACGCGAGCTGCTCGCGGTTATAGGCGTAATCGGTAAGCTGTTTTAATTCTCTTTTAGAATTTTCGAGGTAGGCAAGCATTTCCTCCTCGCTGTCGCCGTACTTGCGGCGCAGGCGGTACAAAAGGTCAAGCCGTTCCTCGATTTCTTCCAGACGTCCGGGGTCGGCGTCGATATCGTCCATCGTCTGCTCCAGCTCGCGCGACAGCTCCTGCAGGTCGTATAACGCGGAAGCCATACGGTCGCTTGCGCTCTCTAAATCAGGCAGATAGCCTGCAGCATAGCGGACGGAATTCGCGGCGTCGTCAAGCATCCGCAGCGCGCCGTCGACTTCCCCGTCGCCGTCGAGAGCGATACGCGAGCGCATCAGCTCCCCGGCGATTTTCTCACGGTTCTGAAGGGCGGTTTTTTCCTGATTCAGCGAATCGTATTCGCCGGCGGTAATATCCGCGTCCTCCAGCTCGGCAATCTGGAAGGTCAGTAAATCAATTTTTGACAGGCGCTCCGCCTCGTCCATATCGGCGGCGCTCAGCTCTTCCTCGACCGCTTTCAGCTCGCGGTACAGTCCGCGGTATGCGGACAGCTTCTCCCCTATCTCCGCCAGCGCGTCGATATACACGATGTGCAAAGCGGGGTTCATCAGCTCAAGATTATCGTTCTGACCGTGGATATTCACAAGGTACTCGCCGATATCCTTTAATGCGGAAACAGTCGCGGGGCGGGAGTTGATACGGCAGGTGTTCTTGCCGCTGACGCTCAGCTCGCGCGAGAGAATCAGCGTGCCGTCCTCGGCGGAAAAGCCCATAGAAGCCAGCTTCTTCTGCACCAGTGCGGAAACATCCTCAAAGGTCGCGCTGACATAGGCGGCTTCCGCTCCCGAGCGAATCAGCCCGCGCGAGGAGCGCTTGCCCAGCACGGCATTGATGGAATCAATCACGATGCTCTTGCCGGCTCCCGTCTCGCCCGTCAGGATATTCAGCCCGCGTGTAAAATCAATATTTGTTTTTTCGATAACCGCTATATTCTCGATATAAAGGTTAGTCAGCATAAAAACAATCCTTATCTATGTATGTTTAACCGCGCCTTTCAAGCGCGCAATAAGCACGGGGAAATCAGGCGAGAAATCTCTGAAAATCCTCAACACATTTTTTGGCGTTTTCTTCATCCTTACAGACAAGAAGAATCGTATCCTCGCCCGCAAGCGTGCCGGTGATCGTGTCGAAGTTCATCTTATCGATCGCGGCGCAGGCAGCCTGAGCCATGCCGCTGAAGGTTTTGACGACGACGATATGGAGGGCGCGCTCCATCGAAACAACGGATGTGGAAATAATCCGGTCGAAGTTATTCTGTGCGCCCTTCTCCGCGCTCGGAGAAGCCTGATAGCGGTACTTTCCGTCGGGAAGCAGGGTCTTGGTCAGTCTGAGCTGCTTGATATCGCGGGATATGGTGGACTGTGTGACGTCGTAGCCGTCAGCACGCAGATACGCAATCAGCTCCTCCTGAGTTGTAATCGGGTACTTGTTAATCAGCTCAATAATTTTTGTGTGGCGGTTGTTTTTCATGTTAAATCTCCTTCAGTTTTTCATTCAAGAGGGTATAAAAATTTTTCTCTTTCAGAATGATTAATTGTAATTCCAGCGGCGATCTTCTCACCGTAATCGTATCCTCGCAGGATAGCGGTACGTAGTTCTGACCGTCGACGGTCATGTAGCATTTATTGTGCGAGCTTTGCAGAACGTGCGCTGTCAGGACGGCGTCCTCGCCGAACACGACCTGACGTGAGGACAGCGCGTGGGGACAGACGGGAGTGAGCAGGATACAGCGCATCTCAGGCTCAATCACAGGGCCTCCCGCCGAAAAGGAATAGGCTGTCGAGCCCGTCGGGGTCGCGAACAGCATACCGTCGGCGCGGTAGCTGATGATGCGCTCACCGCCGATGCCGACCGAGATATCGACCATCGAGGACAGCGAATCACGGTGTATCACCGCCTCATTGACGGCGGTATAGGCGGCGGAATCGCTGCCGTGCGTTTTTGTGATTTCCAGCAGCATTCTGCGCTCAACGCGGTAATTGCCCGTGAGCAGCTTTTTCAGCTCGTCAAGCTCGTCGGGCTCGATATTGGCGACAAAGCCGATGCGTCCCATATTCACGCCTAAAAGGGGCTTGTTGTATAATGCGGCAAATTTCGCATTGTGGATAATCGTGCCGTCGCCGCCGACCGTCACCGCGATATCGCAGGAGCTGATCACCTGTTCGGCAGAATCCAGAACGGTGGTTCCGGGAACCGGACAGGATGCGTCGGACAGCACCTCTGCCCCGCCGTCCGACAGAATCGCCGTAATTTGCCCGGCGACGTCGAGGGCGCGTTTTTTATTTTGATTGACCAGCAGACCGATAATCATACTCTCACCTGTCGTCGCGCTTATCAAGCGCTTGATGTGACGCCTCGACAACCTCCGCGGAGGAAGCCGTCAGGCGGTTAACGGGGGCGTCGGATTTTTCAAGATAAATCAGGTACTCGATATTTCCCTGCGGCCCCTTGATGGGCGAATAGCTCAGTCCGAGCACCGAGAAGCCGTTGTTCAGGCAATAATCAATGATGCCGTCCACAACGGAAATATGGACGTTTTTGTCGCGGACAACGCCGTTTTTTCCGACGTTCTCGCGCCCTGCCTCAAACTGCGGCTTAATCAGACAGACGGCGGTCGCGTGTTCGGCGCATACCGCGCGCGCGGCGGGCAGGATCAATCTCAGGGAGATGAACGCCACGTCAGCCGAGAAGAAGTCGACTTTGTCGGGCACCTGCTCATGCGTGACATAGCGCATATTGGTACGCTCAAGATTCACGACGCGCGGGTCGTTGCGGAGCTTCCACGCAAGCTGTCCGTAGCCGACGTCAACGGCGTAGACCTTTTCCGCTCCGTTTTGGAGCATACAGTCGGTAAAGCCGCCTGTCGACGCGCCGATATCCATTGTGATTTTGCCGCCGAGCGATACCGGAAAGACCTGCATCGCCTTCTCCAGCTTATAGCCGCCGCGGCTGACATAGCGGTCGTCGCCGCCGCGCACCTCAATCGGGAGGCTCTCGTCAAAGGACGCGCCTGCTTTATCCGCCTTTTGGTTATTCACATAGACGCAGCCGGACATAATGACCGCCTTTGCCTTTTCGCGGCTTTCGAAATAGCCCTTTTCTACCAGAAGGACGTCCAGTCGTTTTTTCATGGGCAGTCCTCCGTTATCATATCAGCCATTCCCTGCGCGTCCAGTCCGAGATGACTGAGGGTCGCAGAAACGGCGGCATGGTGGATATAGTCATCACCGACGGTGCGGGTGCGGTATTCGCCCGCAAAGCCTTGCTCGGCGAGCAGGCGGCGGACAGTCTCGGCAACCGAGCCGCTCTGCATCCCCTCCTCAAAGAAGTAAACGCGCTTGAAGCCCGCGGCAAAGCGGATGGCTTCGGGGTCGACCGGTTTAATGCGGCAGAGCTTGAGGATACAGACGCTGACGCCCTTGTCGCGCAGCAGCTCAGCGGCGCTCGCCGCCTGACTGAACAGCCTGCCGTAGGTGATGATCAGGACGCCGGCATTTGTATCGCCGACAATATCATAGTTGACGCTTTCTTCCGTATAGCCGCCGGGCCGGAAGCCCTCGCCGCCGCGCGGATAGCGCACAGCGACAACGCCCTCAATATCATACAGCGCTGTAGAAAGCGCAGTTCTCAAGCCGTCGAAATAACACGGAGAGAGAATGGACACGCCGGGGATCGCGTTCATCATAGCGACGTCAAAAACGCCCTGGTGGGTTTCGCCGTCCTCGCCGACAACTCCCGCGCGGTCAACGCCGATGATGACATGAGCCTGCTGCATGGCGGCGTCGTGAATCAGCTGGTCGTAGCCGCGCTGCAGAAACGTAGAATACACGGCAAATACGGGGAGCATCCCGCCTACCGCCATACCTGCGGCGTAGGTCACGGCGTGTTCCTCGGCGATACCGACGTCAAAGAAGCGATCCTTGTAGAGCTTTGAGAAATCGACAAGCCCCGTGCCCGTCCGCATGGCGGCGGTTATCGCGCAGATACGCTTATCCTTCTCCGCAAGGCGGCACAGCTCTCTTCCGAACACGTCGGAGAAGTTTTCCTTAGAGCTGATCGGCTCGCCAGTATCGACATTAAAGGAGCCGATTCCGTGGAACGAGGCGGCGTCCTTTTCGGCGTATTTATAGCCCTTGCCCTTTGTGGTAACGACGTGGAGCAGGGCGGGATCCTTGGAGCGGCGCACGGTATTCAGCGCGTTAGTCAGCTCCTCAATATTGTGACCGTCAACGGGTCCGTAATAGGAAAAGCCGAGCTTATCGAAAATCGTGTGGCGGTACAGCACGTGCTTGAAGCGGGCTTTACCGCGCTTGATTAAATTTCCCAGCGGCTTGCCGAGCAGCGGGATTTTTGATAATACGCGCTCGGTGCCTGATTTAAGATGCAGATACCACGGCTGCATACGCACGCTCGAAAGATAGCGCGCCATTGCGCCGACGTTTTTGCTGATGGACATTTTGTTATCGTTGAGGATAACGATGAAGTTTTTGTTATATCTGCCGGCGTTGTTCAAGCCCTCGTAAGACAGCCCGCCCGTGAGCGAGCCGTCGCCGATAACGGCAATCGTGTAGGAATCATCGCCCGCAAGCTCCTTGGCTTTGCAGATACCGAAGGCGGCGGAAATCGAGGTGCTGGCATGACCGGCGTTGAAGGCGTCGCAGGGGCTTTCGTTGCGCTTTGGGAAGCCCGACAAGCCGCCCTCACGGCGGATGGTGTCGATACGGTCGTAGCGCCCTGTGAGCATCTTGTGGGTATAGCACTGGTGTCCGACGTCAAAGACAATACTGTCCCCGGGACAATGAAAGACGCGGTGAAGCACAACGGTCAGCTCAACCACGCCGAGGTTGGAGGAAAGGTGTCCGCCGTTCACCGACACAACGTCGATCAATTTTTCGCGGATTTCCTCGCACAGCGCGGGAATCTGATCGTCGGGCAACGCCTTCAAATCGTCGGGAGAATGAATTTTGGATAAAATTTCGTATGACATAATAGAATCTATAGAATGTACCTCGGACGCCGTCTGCGTCCGGTGTGTAAGGCGGTCTGAACTGACAGCTACTTTTTGCGATTGGCAAGAGCGACAGCGAAATCGGCAAGGTCGCCGGTATCGCCGTCAAAAGCAGACAAGGCTTGTACTGCCTCCTGCGTCAGCTCGTCCGTCAGCTCGCGGCAGCGGTCAATGCCCAGCAGCGCGACGTAGGTAGATTTTTCGTTATCCTTATCGCTGCCATGGTCTGCGCTTCCCTCGCTTCCAGGACTCTTAAGAAGCTCGGCTATAACGGCTTTGCGGCCATCGTGAATAT
>CAJONB010000064.1 GCA_905235715.1 uncultured Ruminococcus sp.
GGGGAAAGGAGGAGCCGCCACGCGAGGTCAAGGCGTACCTATCGGATACGCCTACCGAGTACGGCGAGCGACGACGTTCCGCCAACAAAGCATCGCGGAAATCAGACCGCAAAGAATGTTGAGTTTTTATTGAAAATCAGTATTATATACAAGCCGCGCCGATGATACCCGCGTCGTTGCCGAGGGACGCGACACAGACCTTGGTCTGCTTTTCGTTATGCTTGGTAAAGCGGTCGCGCTCGATAATGGTGCGCAGCGGCCCGAGCAGGTTCTCGCCCTGATTCGCGATACCGCCGCCGATACACAGCACATCGGGCTGGAAGATATTGATGACATTGATCAAGCCCGTCGCGAGATAATCAATATACTGATTGACAACATACGTGCCGGTGTTGTCGCCCGCGAGCATTGCTTCAAAGGCTGTTCTGCCGCTTACCTGCTCGATATCGTCCCCGACCGAGTGGAGCATATAGGAAAACTCCGCCTTCTCATTTCTGATAGCCTCCTTGGTCATACGAATCAGCGCGGTCGCCGAAGCATAAGCCTCCCAGCAGCCCTTTCTGCCGCAGCCGCACTCGATGCCGTCCTTGACGATAACCATGTGACCAAGCTCCGCGCCCGCGTAGTTGGAGCCGGAGTAGATTTGTCCGTTGATGATGATACCGCCGCCGACGCCGGTGCCGAGGGTAATCGCAACCGCGTTGCGCGAGCCCTTCGCCGAGCCTGCGAGGAATTCGCCGAGCGCCGCGGCATTCGCGTCGTTCTCAACCTTGGTATATTTATGCAGGCGCTCCTCCATCATCTTCGCGACCTCCCAGTTCTGGAAGAACAGGTTCGGGGAGGTTTCGATAACGCGGGTCTCGGGATTGACTGCACCGGGTACGCCGATACCGATATAATCGACCTCATCCATAGTGACGTTCGCCTTTTCCAGCGCTTCCAAAACAAGCGCCGCCATCGAATCGCAGATATCCGCCTCGGGACGGGGCACGGCAGTCTTGCAGTTTGCCTTTGCGATAATATTGTATTCCTGGTCGACGACGCCTGCTACAATATTGGTGCCGCCTAAATCAATACCTACTCTGTACATGGTTTACCTCCGATTTACGTTGTTATCATCAGTATATCACATCAAAATTGAAGAAAAAAGACTTTTTCGGAAAATGAATGTAGAAAATCAACGGCTTGTGTTGTGAAAAATAACAAGGAATCCGTCCAGCCGGACTGCCGTGATTCCGTTTTCAGCCCGTCTGTTATCCGTAAACGGCTTAATCAAGCCGTCTTTTATATATATTTACTAATTTTTTGCAAAATAATTCTACGTATAACTTTCATCTATAACTTGCTCTTTTTGTGATTTCATGGTAAAATAAAGCTAAGAATACGAATAAAAAACTGCCATGTTTTGTGCAGATTTCAGGATAACTTATGTGTGAAGTAATTGTGGTAGCCTCCGGCAAGGGCGGCACCGGCAAGACAACGGTCTGTGCCGGGCTTGCGGTTGCGCTGGCGAAGAACAATAAAAAAGTGTTGATAATGGACTGCGACAGCGGTATGCGCGGCGTGGATATGGTGCTGGGTATTTCCGACAAGCTGGTCTATGATATTTCCGATATTGTCAGCGGCGGCTGTGAGTATGACGACGCGGTTTACCGCGCGTCGCCCGAATTACAGCTTTACTGTGTTGCCGCGCCGCTCTATGCGGACGACGAGGTCAGTCCCTCGCTGATTAAGGAATTTATCAAGAAATCCCGCAAGGATTACGACTATATTCTGATTGATTCCCCCGCGGGGACAGGTTCCGGCTTTGTGTCCGCCGCGAGCAGCGCCGACAGAGCGCTGGCGGTCATCAACCCCGAGCCCATCAGCATCCGCGGCTGTAAAAATATCAAAACGCGCCTTGACGAGCTGGGTATCGACGACCAGCGGCTCATCATCAACCGCTTTGACCGCGAACGGTTTTACAAGATGGGCTTGTATGAGGATCTCGACGCGGTCATCGACGAGGCAGGGATGCGGCTGATCGGTCTGATTCCCGAGGACGTCCGCGTGATCGCGCTTACGCAAAGGGGCGCTCTGACCGGCAACTGGTCAAAAACAGGTATTATATTTGAAACAATCGCGCGGCGGCTGGAAGGCTCGGACGTGCCGATTATTGTAAAATAAGGGTCTGCTGAATCAAATCGGACAGAGCTTAGGCTCGTGAAAATTCAGCGCGAAACATTCATTTATGCAGGAGGTTCTTATGAATATCGCTATTATCGCTCACGATGCAAAAAAAGAGCTTATGGTTCAGTTCTGTATCGCTTACTGCGGCATTCTCAGCCGCAACAAGATTTGCGCGACCGGCACGACGGGCAAGATGGTCGCAGAGGCTACGGGTCTGGAAATCCAGTCCTTCCTCGGCGGCTCTCAGGGCGGCGACCAGCAGATTGCCGCGCGTATCGCCTGCAACGAAATCGATATGCTGATTTTCTTCCGCGACCCGCTGACGCCGAAGCCCCATGAGCCGAACGAAATGAACCTGCTCAGGCTCTGCGATATGCATAATATCCCCGTAGCCACCAACATCGCCACCGCCGAGGTACTGATCCACGGTCTGGAGCGCGGCGACCTCGACTGGAGAAATATTGTCAAATAAACAAACGCATTTTCCCCGCAACACAAGGTTGCGGGGTTTTTGTATGCAAAAATCGCAGTACCGAAATGTTAGATGAAGCAAAAACCCTCTTGCAAGCGGGCGGATGTGGGCATCCGCCCCTACGTCGTAACAGAAACGTTTGTTGTATTCATAGGGGACGATGCCTTCCTCACCGGAGACGGCTCCCCTCTGTCATCCTGCGGATGACACCTCCCCCACGGGGGAGATCCCATCGCCCCGTAACGCTGATGTGAAATGCCGTAAAGAAGCGGAGCAAAGCACACTTTTCGTAGGTCAGGGGCTTATGGAATACAACAAGGCGTATGACCTGTTTATTCAGGGTATTCGCAACGCGTCCGACAACCTTGCATATACAGAAAACACCACCGGCGAGGGTGGCGTGATGGAGATGGCGCGTTATGCGAAGAAAGGCGGGAAATTCAGCTATGCGCTCACCGATAAGGAGTGGGGCATATTCTATTCTTCCGCTATGAAGGGTAACCAGCGCACTTCATTCAGAATTGGTGACGACGGCATAGTTCTGTTAGGCGATAAGTTCAGCAAGGTCGTATATTATGAAGATGTTAGCGGAGATTTAGAGGTAAAAGCGGTTTACAAAATCTCTAATTATGACTATAATATACATGATAACATTCCGAATGCTTTTGATACGCTGATAATGCGTGAAAGGCTGAAAGATAATGCAACCAGCAGAAGAGAGAGGGACAGAATTGAAAAGCAAACAAGAGCAATTTTGGAGAGTAATTCAGCACTGTACGGAACAGTATTCTCTAAATACAATGGACAAAGTAATAGATTTAATCTCTACTCACGAGGCGGTAATAAAGCTGGACGAAATAGTGTCCAAGAATCCAACGGAGCAAGAGTTTCTGGAGGAATTGAACAAGTTGGAGAAGTAAAATACGATTCCCGCGACGCCGATTACCTCTCCGCAGTAGAGCGCGGGGATATGGAAACCGCTCAGCGTATGGTGGACGAGGCGGCGGAACGCGCATTCGCAAACAGCAAAAACGGCAAGCTGAGAAAATAAACATTATCTATGATGTAAGGCACCCGCGCGGGTGCCTTTTTGACTGTTTATTTATTCCTTTTCCTCTTCTACATCCACAATGATTTCCGAGAAAGCTTCGGTAAACAAAAGAAAAACTTTACGGATTTCGCAAAAATGTTCTCTGTTTTTGACGAGGTTGTTTCCAACGCTATTGGCGTAGAAATTCACAACAGAAATGAAGCAGGATACAAGAGCGACCCAACGCTTAATGCTGTATATGTTCTTGTTAGTGCTTTCCGGGATGGAGAACATATTGTACCTGTAAAACTTGAAATCAAGGAGTTTAAGGACAAAGCAAATGGACTTTATGTTGCTATTGCTCTTGAAAAAGTAAAAGCGACAGAGGTCTCTAAGCAAGGGGATACCGAAAACGGCGTTACCCAAAACTCTCGCTCTATCGCTAATATTAGTATAGCACAATTATTCAGAAAAATCAATCCCAATGACGAGCAGTTTACAAAATATATCCCCCAACAGTTTTTAGAAAATAATACTGAGCAACTGTCCCGCGACGCCGATTACCTCTCCGCAGTAGAGCGCGGGGATATGGAAACCGCTCAGCGGATGGTTGACGAGGCGGCGGAACGCGCATTCGCAAACAGCAAAGACGGCAAGCTGAGAAAATAAACATTATATATGATGTAAGGCACCCGCGTGGGTGCCTTTTTGACTGTTTATTTATTCCTTTTCCTCTTCTACATCCACTATGGGGAGCGAGAAGTAGAAGTCGGAGCCTGAACCGAGCTTTGACGCGACGCCGAAATCCGCGTCATGCGCCAGCAGGATATTCTTGACGATGGACAGTCCGAGACCCGTACCGATAATCGCGCGTTGATGCTCCTTATCGACGCGGTAGTATCTGTCCCAGATATAGTCGAGCTTTTCCTGCGGGATGCCCTCTCCGTGGTCGATGACTTCGATTTTGACCATCTTGCCCTCGACGGTCTGGCGGACGATAACGGTCTTGTCGTCGCCGATATAATTGACGGCGTTGTTCACCAGATTATACAGCACCTGCGTCATCCTAAGCTCGTCGCCCTTGATGAATACCTCGCAGTCATGCTCAAAAACGATATTCAGTCCGTCGTTTTCCACCAGCTTCTGATAGCGGGTGAAAATATTCTTGATACATTCGGTCAGCGAGAATACCGTCATCTTGATGTCCGCGGTACCCGAGCGCAGGCGGGAAATATCCAGCAGGTCGGATACAAGGTTATTCAGGCGGTTCGCCTCATCAATGATAATCTGCACATTCTCGGGAGTCGCCTCGCCGGGCAGGTCGCGCATGACCTCCGCATAGCCGGTAATCATCGTCAGCGGTGTGCGCAAATCATGCGAGATATTCGCAATCAGCTCCTTTTGCAGCGCGTCGACCTTTTTCAGCTCCTGCGCGGCGTAGGAAAGCGAGCTGTTCAGCTCGGCGATTTCGCGGTATTTTCCGCCGGAGAAGGCGAGATCGTAATTCTGGTCGGCAAGCTCCTTTGCTTTATCCGCCGCGTCGGAAATCGGTCTGCTGATCATCCGCGCGACGATGATCGCGATAATCACGCTGAGCAGGACAATGACCACCGTCATAATCACGAGCTGATAGCGCAGGGTATCGACGACGCTGGTAACAGGGGTGATTTCGCTTTCGACAACCACCAGATACTCGCTGTCGCCGTCCGTAACAATCCTTGCGAAGGCAAGGTTGTCGACCGTGCGGCGCTCCAGTGCAGGCTCATGCGGCTGCAGATTGTTTTCGTCAAAGCCCTTGTTATTATTTTCGGGCTGTTGTTCAGGCGCGGCGGTATCCTCTGTTGCGGAGGTCGTCGGTTTTTCCGTCGCTTCACTCAGCGGCGGGAGCGTCTCGCCGGTAAAATTCCCGTTATCGGGATTGCGGTTGAAATCTTCGCGCTTTTCCTTGCGCTGGGCGATATTCTGCGCGATACGCGAATATTCGCCGTTGTTTTCCTTTGCCTTATCATATAATTCGTAGGCGGTTTCCATATTGACCATCGAGTGCAGCTCGGAGCGGTCCTTCGTCAGATACAACACCTTAAAATACTTGTCCTCGGTATTGTAGATGCCGACAGACATACCGTTCTGCTCCTCGATATCGGCAAGCAAATCCGTCAGCTCGTCCGAGTCGATACGGTCGGAGATGGAATACGCGCAGCTCTTGACCTGCCGGGTTTTTATCGCCTTATAGAAGGAATCGAGAAAAACCGTCTGGAACAGCCACAGCACCACCAGCAGCAGCGCGGAAAATATCAGGAAGCCTACCGCGAGATAGACCCGCAGGGGCATCTTTTTCTTCTCATGTTTCAAAGCGATAACCAACTCCTCTGAGGGTGACAATCAGCGAAGCATATTCGCCGAGAGATTTACGCAGCAGCTTGATGTGGGTGTCGAGGGTGCGGTCGTCGCCGTAAAAATCATAGCCCCACACCTTCGAAATCAACTGCTCGCGGGTCAGGGCGATTCCCTTGTTGTTGACCATATAGAACAGCAGCTCATATTCGCGGGGGGTCAGCTGAATGCGTTCGCCGTCGATGGTAACAACGCGCGCGGCGAAATCGACCACCAGCCCCTTATAGACAAAGCGGTTTTTGTCGTCCTCCTTCTCCGTGCCTCCCGCGCGGCGCAGAACGGCGCTGACGCGCATCATCAGCTCTTTGGGAGAAAACGGCTTGACGACATAATCATCCACGCCGCTCTCAAAGCCCGTCAGTCGGTCGTATTCCTCGCCGCGGGCGGACAGCATGATGATCGGGGTGGTGCTGAACCGTCGAATCTGCTCGACTGCGCCGAAGCCATCCAGCACGGGCATCATAATATCCATGATAATCAGGTCGTAGGTGTTGTTGCGGCATTTGAGGACGGCTTGCTCGCCGTTCTCCGCCTCGTCTACCTCGTGCCCCTCATAAATCGCGTATTTTTTAATCAGCTCGCGGATGCGGAACTCGTCGTCTACAATCAAAAGCTTGCTCATCGGGTATCACTCCATTCAGATTCCTTGAGTACAGCATAATGTCATAATGTGACGGCTGTATGATAAAACGGTTACAGGTTTATTATAAATGACAAAATCAAATTCGGCAAGTAAAATTTATCATCCTATTCCAATGGTAGGTATATCTTGACCGTCGCGGGATAATGATGTAAAATAGAAGCAACATCCGATTTTTGAGGTTAAGTATGAAAAGTCCGGTTGAAAAATTAAGAGAAGCCCGCGACCTGAGCGACGGCGAGCTGCGCGAGCTGATAGAAAGCGGCGCGTATGACGACGAGCTGCGCAAAAGCGCCGACGAGGTGCGCCGCGAGCATTACGGCGACAAGGTGTATTTGCGCGGGCTGATTGAATTCACGAACTACTGCAAAAATAACTGCTACTATTGCGGCATCCGCGCCGCGAATACCGGCGCTGACCGCTATCGCCTGAGCAAGGAACAAATTCTCGATTGCTGTAAAGAGGGCTACGCGCTCGGCTACCGCACCTTTGTCCTGCAAGGGGGAGAGGACCCGTATTATACCGACGACCGAATTTGCGATATCGTGCGCACCATACGAGCGGATTATCCCGACTGCGCGATTACCCTGTCTATCGGCGAGAAGCCGCGCGAGAGTTATCAGCGCTACTTTGACGCGGGCGCGAACCGCTATCTTCTGCGGCACGAAACAGCGAATCCCGAACACTACGCCAAGCTCCATCCCGGCAGCATGAGCAGCGAAAACCGCAAGCGGTGTCTGTGGGATTTGAAGGAAATCGGCTATCAGGTCGGCTCGGGCTTCATGGTCGGCTCGCCGTACCAAACCACTGATGATTTGATTGCCGATCTGCGGTTTTTGCAGGAATTACAGCCCGACATGATCGGCATCGGTCCGTACATTACGCACCGCTCCACGCCGTTCGCCGATATGCCGAGCGGCTCGGCGGAGCTGACGCTCAGGATGCTGAGCATCCTGCGGCTGATGTTCCCCTACGCGCTCCTGCCCGCGACGACAGCGCTCGGGACGATTACCCCCACCGGGCGCGAGCTGGGCTTGCAGGCGGGCGGCAATGTTGTCATGCCGAACCTGTCGCCCACGACCGTGCGGAAAAAATACGACCTGTACGAAAACAAAATCTGTACCGGTGAGGAATCCGCCCAGTGCAGAAATTGTCTGGAAATGCGCGTGAAATCCGCGGGCTATCAGGTGGTTACCGACCGCGGCGACGTGAAGCGGTCATAGACCGCAGTGAAGCGTTATCAGTGAAGAGTGAAGAGTTGCGGGCGGGCTTCGCCCGCATCCGTATATCGTGAGGAATTCAGATGAACCAATTTTCAAGAACGCAGCTTTTGCTGGGTAAGGACGGAATCGAAAAGCTGAAGAACAGCCGCGTAGCGGTATTCGGCGTCGGCGGCGTCGGCGGTTATGCCGTCGAGGCGTTGGCGCGTTCGGGCGTCGGCGCGCTCGATTTGATTGACGACGACAGGATTTGTCTGACCAATATCAACCGCCAGCTGCCGGCTCTCAGCTCCACCGTCGGCCGTCCCAAGGTCGAAGTGCTTTCGCAGCGGCTCATGGACATCAATCCCTCCCTGGACCTTCATATCGAAGCGACCTATCTGACCGAGCTCACCGTGGAATCGCTGATACGCAAAGGGGAGTGTGACCACGTGGTCGATGCCATAGATACCATCAGCCCCAAAGTCGCCCTAATCTGCCACTGCCTCTCGTCGGGGATACCCCTCGTCAGTTCCATGGGCTCCGGAGCCAAGCTGGACGCCACCGCGGTCAGGGTGGCCGACATCTCCAAGACCAATATGTGCCCCC
>CAJONB010000065.1 GCA_905235715.1 uncultured Ruminococcus sp.
TAGCCTCCCTCTGACGAGGGAGGTGGGCAAATCGGCTTGCCGATTTGGTCGGAAGGAGAGATAACGCTACGTGATAAAGAAAACATAGCTTTATGCCTTAAAGTGCTTGTGTAATGATACTACAAAAGTGCTTTCGGCAAAAGCAATCTTGTATCGGCTGTGTAACGTTATCTCTCCCTCAGTCAGCTTCGCTGACAGCTCCCTCGTCAGAGGGAGCCTTGCGGTGCGCCGCACCCTATAGCTCACGTTGCATTTGTTTCCCACAACTCTTCACACAAACCACCAACTACCAACCACAAACCACCAACTACCAACCACCTTATCTATTAACTAAGAAAAGCTCCCTTTATACCAAAGGGAGCCTTTTCTCAATCCAAATCTTTGCCCGTGGTTTCATAGACCTCGGATCCTTTATTCATGTGATAGCCGACAATCAATGAGATGATATCCAGCACGGCGTCGATAATCAGCGTGACGCCGACGATGATACCGACGACCTGCAGCGCCTTCGTGCAGAATATAATCGCGACAATGCCGAGTCCAAACGCCAGAACGCCCGACAGAATCAGCATCCCGGGTACGTAAACGCCCTGCTTCTTCTGCGAAACATATTCGACGATTCTGAAGATGCCGCTGACCATCATCACCGCGCCGTAGAAAATCGCGACGAGCATGCTGCCGGCTTCCACAATCGCCTCGGCGCCGAACGCCAGCACCATGCCGACCACAAAATAAATGATTGCCGCAATCAGCGATATGTTCTTCTGCGTACCTTCTTTACGGCTGCTCAAATAGCGAATCACCAATACGATTGCCAAAATCACAAGACCGATACCGGTAATTCTGAACGCCATCTCCGTCAGCGCTTCCGCGTTGGTTATCAGCAGAACGCCGAGGGCGATTTCCAGCACAACAATCAGAATAACGGGCAGTAGTTTTTTAAAGGTTTGCATAATCATCCTTCTTTCTGTGATATCATTATATTAATTCTTTTGTGGAATTATTACGCAGGAGGAGAGCCGACGTCATAAAGGCGGAAAACCTCCTTGACCTTATCAACGTCAAACTTGCCTTCGAGCTTGTACGGCTTTGTCAAATCGCCGTCCTTGAACACATATCCCTCGGGGGACGCGCTGTACGAGGCGATTTCCTTTCCGTCATAGTCGTAAAAGGTGAAGGTGTAGAGGGGCTTTTCGAGCAGCTCCTTCGCCTTGACCCCGTCGGTTTCGGTGAATCTCGCGCTGTTATATATATCGACCAGCTCGACAACGCCCTTGCGCTTATCGATATCATACTTCGGCTTCTCATTCGCTTCGATCGCAACCTTGATATGCTTGACGTTGCCTGTATCGACCCTGTCAAAGCTCTGAGAATTACCGCCGCAGGCAGTCATGGTCACGGCAACGGCAACCACTGCCAACAGGATACAAATTAATTTTTTCATATTAGCCTCCATTCCCGCAATCCGGTATTATTCAAAGTCAAAATCATCCTTGTATCTGTCCTTGAAGATGTCAAAAACAGCCTGCAGGATTTCTTCGTCGTCAATGCCCGAATAGCTCTCGTCATCGTCGTCGAGGGAATCGACGCGCAGAATCATCACCTCGTTCTGCTCCTCCTCCTCGACGGGAAGCAGAACAATATACTCAAAGCCGTCATACTCGACGGTATCGAGAAATTCAAAGTCCTTTTCGTTGCCGAGGTCATCCTCCAGCGTGATGATTTCCGCCTCATATTCCTCATCAAAATCTTCGTTGTTCAGCATATTTACCTCCGTGATGTGTATTTACCTATATAGTACACCGATATAGTAAAAATTGCAAGTAATATTTCGGGGGGTGGTAGTTGAGCGCTTTTGTTTAGATAACAGATAACAGTTAACAGATAACAGTTGAGGGAAACGCTGACGCGTTTTGGAATGTAGGAAGTTGTGAAATAAATGCAACGTGAGCTATAGGGTCGCAAGGCTCCCTCTGACGAGGGAGCTGTCACCGTAGGTGACTGAGGGAGAGATAATGCAACACAACAACAGAAATTCGGCGTATGCCCTGATGTACTGTGTAATGATACTGCAAAAGAGTTTTTGACAAAAGCCAATATGTAACCGCTATGTGACGTTATCTCTCCTTCCGACCAAATCGGCAAGCCGATTTGCCCACCTCCCTCGTCAGAGGGAGGCTGCACGGGCGGATGAAGGGCATCCGCCCCTACAACTTTTAACTACCAACTACCAACTAACGCCCACCAAATTGCTTACTCCTCACTCCGGTCGGAATCTCCCGACGGGGCAGATTATGCAGGCTGTTGTGAAAATGAACAGTATTTTGCGGTTTAACGCGCTAAAATTATAACATAATACGCTTGACAAATTTTTGTTTTGTGTTACAATTCATAGTACAATCTATTTTAAAGGCTGTGACGAAGACGGTACGGTCAGGTAGCTTTCAGAGAGTCGGCGGCAGGTGTGAGCCGGCAGCGCTTTTCCGAGTACCCATCCCTTCTGAGCCGGAGGTCCGAACGGCATTCGCTTAGTAGATACCTCCCGTGATGGCTGCGTTAATGCATAGGGGTTGATGGACCCTGAGAGCGGCAGTAAGCTTACTGCAAGTTGAGTGGTACCGCGGATGTGATTTTCACACTCGTCTCAATGTTGAGACGGGTGTTATTTTTTTAGTGAAGAGTGAAGAGTTATGGGCGGGCATAGCCCGCACCCATACTATAAATTAAAGAGTTAAGGTCGGCACAGTCCACACCTTTACTATATTTTTCTATGGGAGGAATTGCGATGTCTGTTGTTGAAAACGAAAAGCTGTTGGAGGTTGCGCGCCGTATTCGCGAGATGCGCGAGATTTCAGGCTTTACGGTTGAAGAAATGGCTGAGAAAACCGAGGTTACCCCTGAGGAGTACCTCACATTCGAGGAGGGAAGAGAGGATTTTCCTTTCACCTTTATCCACAAATGCGCGCTGGCGTTCGGGCTGGAAATCACCGATATTCTCGAGGGCGAATCCGCCCGCCTGAGCAGCTATACCGTCACCCGCCGCGACGGCGGCAGACAGACTGCCGAGGAGGAGGGTATCTCCATCGTCAACGTCGCGCCGATGTTCAAGAACAAGATTGCCGAGCCGTATTTCTGCAAGTACGATTATGACGAGTCGCTCCAGAACAAGCCGATTCACCTGACGAAGCATGACGGTCAGGAATTCGACTTTGTCGTGTCCGGCAAAATGAAAATCCAGATCGGCGACAACTTTGAGATTCTCGGCAAGGGCGACAGCATTTACTATGATTCTTCCACCCCTCACGGCATGATTGCCGTAGACGGTAAGGACTGCAAATTTATCGCGGTCATCCTCCCCGGCGAGAAGAAAACGAATGAAATCGACGACGAGCTGATGCGCTCCCATATCGCGAAGAAGCCGCTGATTGCCGAGCAGTTCGTCAAGACCGTCGAGGATGAAAACGGCTATTTGCAGGAAATCAGCTTCAAGAATGAAAATAAATTCAACTTTGCCTTTGACTGCGTCGACGCGATTGCCAACAACAATCCCGACAAGCTCGCGATGCTCCATCTCGACAAGAACAAGGTCGAGCGCCGCTTTACCTTCAACGACATGAAGCGCAAGTCCAACCAGGCGGCGAATTACTTTAAGTCGCTCGGTATCAAGAAGGGCGACCGCGTTATGCTCGTATTGAAGCGCCACTATGAATTCTGGTTCTCTATCCTCGGTCTGCATAAGCTCGGCGCGATCGCGATTCCCGCGACCAACCAGCTTTTGACGCACGACTTTGAGTACCGCTTCCAGACCGCGGAGGTCAACGCAATCGTCGCGACAGCCGACGGTCAGGTTGCCGACGCCGTTGACGAGGCACAGCAGACCTGTCCGACCCTGCAAACCAAGATCCTTGTCGGCGGCAAGCGTGACGGCTGGCATGATTTTGACAACGAGTTTGATTTGTTCTCCGCCCACTTCTACCGCACTCCCGACACTCCCTGCGGCGAGGACACGATGGTCATGTTCTTCTCCTCGGGCACGACGGGCTATCCGAAGATCGTCGCCCACAGCTATAAGTACGCCCTCGGTCACTATGTCACCGCGAAATACTGGCACGGCGTCGACCCCGACGGTCTGCACTTCACGATTTCCGATACCGGCTGGGGCAAGGCGCTCTGGGGCAAGCTGTACGGACAGTGGCTCTCTGAGGGCGCGGTATTCACCTACGACTTTGACCGCTTCCACGCGGATGATATCCTGCCGATGTTCGCGAAGTACCATATCACCACCTTCTGCGCGCCGCCTACCATGCTGCGCATGATGATCAAGGAGGATATCAGCAAGTACGACCTCTCCGGCATCATCCACATGACGACTGCGGGCGAGGCGCTGAATCCCGAGGTTTACCGCCAATTCAAGAAGGCGACCGGTCTGCGTATCATGGAGGGCTTCGGTCAGACAGAAACCACCCTGACCATCGGCAACCTCTACGGCACGGTGCCGAGAATCGGCTCGATGGGTAAGCCCATCCCCGGTTATGACGTCGATATCGTCGACCCCGACGGCAATCCCGTTCCCGACGGCGAGCCGGGCGAGATCGTCATCCGTACCGACAAGCGGATTCCCTGCGGACTGTTCAAGTGCTATTATAATAACGAAGAAGCAACTCAGGCGTCATGGCACGACGGTATGTACCACACCGGCGATACCGCATGGCGCGACGAGGACGGTTACTTCTGGTATGTCGGCAGAGTTGACGACGTTATCAAGTCCTCCGGCTACCGTATCGGACCGTTTGAGATCGAGTCCGTTATCATGGAGCTGCCCTACGTTCTCGAGTGCGGCGTATCTCCCGAGCCTGACGAGGTGCGCGGTCAGGTCGTCAAGGCGTCTGTCGTACTCGTCAAGGGCACCGAGGGCACCGAAGAGCTGAAAAAGGAAATCCAGGAATACGTCAAGCACCACACCGCGCCGTATAAATACCCGCGTATCGTCGTATTCCGCGACAGCCTGCCGAAGACCATCAGCGGCAAGATTCAGAGAAATAAGCTGTAATTCAGCCTTCCTTTATTTATTAATAATGTTGCGGGCGGATGTGGGCATCCGCCCCTACGTGATTCCTGCGACGTTGGTTATATTCGTAGGGGACGATGCCTACATCGTCCCGCAGAATGACGGGCGTTGATTGACTATCAACAGAAGATAGGAGAGAAAGGTTATTCGGCGGGAGACATTCCTCGCCGGAGACGGCACCCCCTCTGTCATCCTGCGGAGGGGCTGTAATCGTCAAATCCGACAATTTTGATACAACTTTCCTGTTGACAAATACCAAAGATTGTGATAATATTATGAGCGATAAAGGCTGTGACGAAGAGGGCTCGGTCTGTCATCTCTCAGAGAAGGAGCGGTTGGTGCAAGCTCCCGTGATGATTTCCGTGTTTGTAGCTTCTGAGCCGGGGAGAAGAAAGCTGCTTTGCAGTGATTAGACCTCCTCCGTGACTACTGCGTAAAGGTATAGGGGTTGATGGACCCTGAGAGTGGTATGGCTGCAATAGCAACCTGCAATTTGAGTGGTACCGCGGATGTGATTTTCACACTCGTCTCAAAGTCATTACTTTGGGATGGGTGTTTTTTATTGACCATCCCGGAAAGAGGAAAAGGTATGGAAAAAATAACCGCTTTAGACGCTAAAATCAAAGAAATGGCACAGCGTATCCGCGAGCTGAGAGAGCTTGAGGGACGCACTGTCGCCGAGATGGCGCAGTTTACCGGCGTTTCCGAGGAGGAGTACAGCGCCTGTGAGTCGGGCGAGCAGGATTTGAACTTCGCGTTCATCTATCGCTGCGCCCAGATTTTCAATGTCAATGTTACCGATATTATCGAGGGCTTCAGCCCGAACCTGAAATCCTATACCGTCACCCGCCGCGGCGCCGGTCAGAAGGTCAGTCAGGCGCACGGCATGACCTATTATAACCTTGCGTACGCGTTCCAGAACCGTATTGCCGAGCCGCTTTACGTCAAGAGCAAATTCAAGCCCGAGGCGCAGAATAAGCCGATTGAGCTGACGACGCACGCGGGTCAGGAGCTTGACCTTGTCGTAGAGGGTCAGCTGATGGTTCAGGTCGGCGAGCATCAGGAAATTTTAGGCGCGGGCGACTCGATTTACTTTGATTCCGACACGCCCCACGGCATGATTGCCGTCGGCGGTCAGGATTGTATCTTCTATGCGATCGTTCTCAATCCCACCGGCGAGCCGATTCCCGAGCTGGAGCCGGGCAAAAAGATTCAGGACAACAGCATTATCACCGCGGATGATAAAGAAAAAGAGCGCGTGTACAATAAGTTCGTTGAGTTCGAGACCGACGAAAAGGGTACGCCCACAAAGGTCACGTTCAAGAACGAGGACGAATTCAACTTCGCCTTCGACGTAATCGACGCGATTTCTTACCGCGAGCCGGAGAAGCTCGCGATGGTACATATCTCGAAAGATAAGACAGAACGCCGCTTCACCTTTACCGACATCCGCCACTTTTCCGCCCAGTGCGCGAATTACTTCAAGTCGCTCGGCATCAAGCGCGGCGACCGCGTCATGCTGGTGCTGAAGCGTCATTACCAGTTCTGGTTCGCCCTGATGGGTCTGCATAAGCTCGGCGCGATCGCGATTCCCGCGACAAACCAGCTGCAGGCGCATGACTTTGAATACCGCTTCAAGACCGCGGGCGTTTCCGCAATCCTCTGCACCGATGACGGCGATACCGCCCATGAGGTAGAGCTTGCGTGCGAGAGCTTCCCCCAAATCCAGAAAATTATCGTCAACGGCGTCCGCTCCGGCTGGCGCACCTTTGACGAAGAATACCCCCTGTTTTCCTCTCACTTTGAGAGGACAGCCGACAGCCCCTGCGGCAACGACCTGATGCTGATGTACTTCACCTCGGGCACCTCGGGCTATCCGAAGATTGCCGCCCACTGCCACAAGCTCGCTCTCGGTCACTTCCAGACCGCGAAGTTCTGGCACGGCGTCGATCCCGACGGCCTGCACTTCACGATTTCCGATACCGGCTGGGCGAAGGCGGCATGGGGCAAGATTTACGGTCAATGGCTGTGTGAAGCAGCGATTTTTGTCTATGACTTCGACCGCTTTGACGCGGCGGATATCCTGCCGATGTTCGCGCAGTACAACATCACCACCTTCTGCGCTCCGCCTACCATGCTCCGCATGATGATTAAGCAGGATATTTCAAAATACGATTTCAGCTCCGTCAAGCGTATGACGACCGCGGGCGAGGCGCTGAATCCCGAGGTTTACCGCCAGTTTGAAAAGCTCACGGGGCTGCAAATCATGGAGGGCTTCGGTCAGACCGAAACCGCCGTTATTATCTGCAACATGATCGGCGCGCCGCACAAAATCGGCTCTCTCGGCAGACCGTCGCCGATTTATGATTTGCACCTGATCGACAAGGACGGCAACGACGTTCCCGACGGCGAGCCGGGCGAGGTCGTTATCAATATCAGCGAGGGGCTGCCCTGCGGCTTGGCGATGTACTACTACAATGATGTGGACGCGACCCAAAAGACCTGGCGCAACGGCTATTATCATACCGGCGACCTTGCATGGCGCGACGAGGACGGCTTCTATTACTATGTCGGACGCGTGGACGACGTTATCAAGTCCTCCGGCTACCGTATCGGACCGTTTGAGATTGAGTCCGTCATCATGGAACTGCCCTACGTCCTCGAGTGCGGCGTATCCGCCGCTCCCGACGAGGTGCGCGGTCAGGTCGTCAAGGCGTCCATCGTCCTCGTACCCGGCACAGAGGGTACCGACGAGCTGAAAAAGGAAATCCAGGAGTACGTCAAGCACCATACCGCGCCGTATAAGTACCCGCGTATCGTCGTATTCCGCGACAGCCTGCCCAAGACGACCAGCGGCAAAATCCAGCGCAACCTGCTGTGATTCAGGCGTGGCGAACGGTGAATGGTTAGCGGTTGAGGGCGGGACACCCGCACCCGGTTCTGCAATCCCTCAGTCGCCTGACACACGGGTCAGGCGCCGGCTTCCTTTCCACAAGGGAGCTTTAAGTCAAGGAGGCATACCATGCACTATAAACGATTAACCATCCTATGCGGTCACTACGGCTCGGGTAAAACCAATATTGCCGTAAACATGGCATACGATTTACGCAATCAACGCGACAATATCGCCGTTGCCGACCTCGATATTGTCAATCCGTATTTCCGCACCAAGGACAGCGAGCGCGATTTTGCGGAGCGCGGCATCCGTCTGATTTGCTCGGATTTTGCGTCCTCCAACGTCGATTTGCCCTCGATGCCCGCGGATTTATACTCGATTACCGACGACAAAAGCCTGTCCGTCATCCTCGATATCGGCGGCGACGACCGCGGCGCGTTTGCGCTCGGACGGCTGCGTGACGCGATTCTCAGCGAGGGCGACTACGATATGTATATGGTCGTCAACCGATACCGTCCCCTGACGCCCGACGCGATGAGTACCGTCGAGGTGATGGGGGAGATCGAGGCGGCGTGCGGCATACCGTTCACGGGAATCATCAACAACAGCAACATCGCCCGTGAAACCACCGCGCAGGACGTTCTCAACACCGTCGCTTATGCGGAGGAGGTCGGCAAGATCTCAGGACTCCCCGTTGTCTGTACAACGGTCGAGGACCGGCTCTATGATGAGCTGAAGGATAAAATCAGCCCGCTTTTCAGCCTGACATTACAGGCGAAATTGATATAAAATTTAGAAGGGGATTATGAATATGGCTAAGCTGACATTCAAAACAGACAACTGTAAGGGTTGTTCGCTGTGTGTGTACGCGTGCCCCAAGGGCATCCTGCAAATCGCCACAGACAAAATCAACAAGAAGGGTCATCACCCCGCCGAGTGCATTGATATGGAGAAATGTATCGGCTGCGCTTCCTGCGCGATGATGTGCCCCGACTGTATCATCAAGGTAGAAAGGTAGTGAAGATATGTCAGACAAGATTTTGATGAAGGGTAACGAGGCAATCGCCGAGGCTGCGATTATCGCCGGCTGCCGTCATTACTTCGGCTACCCGATTACACCTCAGACGGAAATCGCCGCCTATATGGCGAAGAAAATGCCTAAAATCGGCGGTACCTTCCTCCAGGCGGAATCTGAGATTGCCGCCATCAATATGGTTTACGGCGTCGCTTCCGCAGGCAAGCGCGTGATGACCTCCTCGTCCTCTCCGGGCGTATCGCTCAAGGGCGAAGGACTGTCCTATCTCGCGGGCTCCGACCTGCCCTCGCTGATTGTCAACGTCCAGCGCGGCGGCCCCGGTCTCGGCGGTATCCAGCCGTCCCAGAGCGACTACTTCCAGTCGACCCGCGGCGGCGGTCACGGCGACTATCACATGATTGTCCTCGCTCCCGCGTCCGTTCAGGAAATGGCGGAGCTGACCGTCAAGGGCTTTGAGCTTGCGGACGCCTACCGCATGACCTCGATGATCCTCGCCGACGGTACGATGGGTCAGATGATGGAGCCGGTATCTCTGGATATCGACGTCAAGCCCTCTCCCGAAAAGCCGTGGGCGACCACAGGCACCAAGATGGCGCGCGAGCATAATATCGTCAACTCTCTGTCCCTCGTTCCCGAGGAGCTGGAGCAGCTGAACTTCAAGCGCTATGAGCGCTATAAGGTGATCGAAGAAAACGAGACCATGTTCGAGGAATATAAGGTCGAGGACGCGGATATCGTTCTCGCGGCGTTCGGTATCGCGGCGCGCGTATCGAAGAACGCTGTCGACGAAGCGCGTAAAATGGGTATCAAGGCCGGTCTGATCCGTCCGATTACCCTCTGGCCGTTCCCGAAGGCTCCCTTCAAGGCTGCCGCCGGGCACGCAAAGGCGTTCATCTCGGTAGAGCTGAACATGGGTCAGATGATCGAGGACGTTCTTCTCGCGACCGAGAGCAAGCGTCCCGTCACGCTCTGCAACCGCGCGGGCGGTATGATTCCCGACCCGAAGCAGGTTCTTAATTCTATTATCGAAGTAAACGGAGGGATTCAGTAATGGCTGTTGTATTTGACAAACCTCACGCTTTGATTGATGTGCCGCTGCATTACTGCCCCGGCTGCACCCACGGTATCGTTCACCGTCTGGTCGCCGAGGTCATCGACGAGCTGGGCATCGAGGGCAAGACCATCGGTATCGCCCCCGTAGGATGCTCCGTTATGGCTTATAATTATTTCAACTGTGATATGATCGAGGCGGC
>CAJONB010000066.1 GCA_905235715.1 uncultured Ruminococcus sp.
GAACGCGTCAAATGCGCGGACATGGATGAAATCGAACCCGGCAAAGCACAGATTTACTGCACGGTCGACAAAGAGGGCGTAAAGCCTTATGACATTGAAATCGAAAAGCTGAACCTCGACGATAACACCGGTCAGAACATGGTGATTCGTGTAACGGACAGCGACCTGCTCGACAAAACCGGCGGTATCGTACAGGGAATGAGCGGCAGTCCGATCGTGCAGAACGGCAAGCTGGTCGGCGCGGTAACCCACGTTTTTGTGAACTCACCGCAGACAGGCTACGGAATCGCCATCGGCAATATGCTCGACAGCTACCGGAAATACGGCGGATATTAAGCGGAATTCACGGTACCGGATGAAGCGTCCTGCGGGGATTGTCGAAGGATGTCGAATGTTTCTTTAAAAAATTTTTATGTTTTCTATTGCCATTTTTACCAATTTATGGTAAACTGACAGTACAAACTGAAACAGGAGATGTAAAAATGACTGAAAGAATCAAACTTTTGATGACGCAGGACTCAGCTGAAAATATTGTCAACACCAAAAATGTTCTGGAAAAATACGGTATCGACGTATCGTTCTGCCCGAAGGACGGCGAGGATGTGATTGCGCGCATTACGGCGGAAAGCCCCGACGTCGTGATGATGGACTTGTTTATGACGCGGATTGACAGCATCGGCGTGATGCGTGCGGTTCGCCGCGCAAAGCCTGAAAAGCTGCCGATGTTTGTCGTGTATTCCAGCTTTGACAGCGCTGTACTGGAGCGTGAGGTTATGAGCTCGGGCGCGACTTACTTTGTCCTGAAGCCCTTCAACCTCGGGGATCTGGCGGAGAACATCCTGCGTCTGAGCAAGAACCGCAAAGCAAAGGCAAAGGGCGGCATCCGTCAGGCAGGCTTTGATAACTACAGCATGGAGGTCAAGGTGACGGAAATCCTGCACCAGATAGGCGTGCCGGCACATATCAAGGGCTACCACTATCTGCGGGATTCCATCATCATGTCGATTGAAAAGCCGGAGATTATCAACGCGGTCACAAAACAGCTTTACCCCTCGGTCGCGAAGAAGTACGAAACCACCTCGTCGCGTGTAGAGCGCGCCATCCGCCACGCAATCGAGGTCGCGTGGGACAGAGGCGACGTCGAGGTGCTGAATTCCTACTTCGGCTATACGATTCAGGGCAGCCGCGGCAAGCCCACCAACAGCGAATTCATCGCCATGATATCGGATAAGCTGAGATTACAAATGAAGAACGCAAGCTGAAAGCAGGGACTGTCACACGGCAGTCCCTGTATTTTCAGCGATTTGTAATGGTGGTTGATAGTTGGTGGTTGGTAGTTTTTAGTTGGTAGTTGTAGGGCGGGCGCTGCCCGCACCCGATTTCTATTAACTATTAACTACTAACTACTAACTAATAACTACCGACTAGGCGTTAGTTGGTGGTTAGAAGTTGTAGGGGCGGATGCCCACATCCGCCCGTGCAGCCTCCCTCTGACGAGGGAGTTTCCGTTGCTCCCGCCGGGAGGGCTTTTTCTTTTCTCCGATTCTCCGACGCCGGTTGACAGCTCGGTTGACGTTTTGGTTGACGTTTTGGTTGACATTTGATGATACCTTTCAGATGCTTTACTCCCGCTCCCCGCTTACGAATGTTTGGGAATCGTGTTGACATCCGGGCGCGGCGGGTGGTATAATATTCCTATCAATATCAAGGTGGTGCTGAGATGGCTTTTGATACATTTGACGAAGGTATCGTTTTGGGCGGTATGCGCTCAAAGACCGAGATTCGCACGCTGATTTGCTACCTGATTAAGAGCGTGAACGTGCCGCTGAGCAAAGAGATGGTCGTCAACGCGCTGATGGAAAAGGGGCTTGCGAATTACTTTGAAACAAGCGCCTGCTTCGACGACCTGATTAAAAACGGCAATATCGTGCCCGACGAAGAAAACAGCAGCCTCTACCGTAACTCCCCCAACGGCGATATGATTGCCACCCAGCTTGAGGACACCCTCGCCCCCACCGTCAAGGAACGCGCGACGGAATGTGTGCTGGGGCTTTTAAAGCGGCAGCAGCTTGAGAGCGAGAACAAGGTCACGATTGAGAAATGCGAGAACGGCTACAACGTCATCTGCTCAATTTCGGGCGGCGACATGGATTTGCTGAAATTCTCCCTGTATGTTCCCGATATATCGCAGGCGCGGCTGATTCGCAAGAACTTCTATAAAAATCCCGACATGATTTACTCGGTGATGATTGCGATGCTCACCCGCAACAAGCGCGCCGTCACAGAGCTTCTGTCCGAGCTCGGCTCCGTGATTTAAAACGCCGAGAGTATCACCAGCAGCGCGACCCCCGGCACGCCGCCCGCCGCCGATACCATCAGCGACAGCTCCGTAACGGGGATATACACCGTCGTCAGCGACGACAACAGATTGACCGCGCCTAAGGTCACGACCCCGGCAAGCATTGACAGAAAAGCCCTCTTGAAGGGCTTTTTCTTTTTGGAAGCGTAGTGGATAAACGAAAACAGCAGAAAAATCCCGAGCAGTATCAGTGCAGTCTTCAACTTCATTACTCCAAACAAAAAAAGACTACCGGAACAAGTCCGATAGTCCATTTTATGATAGCTTGTGCAAAAATATTATTCTTCGCTTATTCTGCCGCAGTCTCGGCAGCAGTATCGGCAGCGACTTCGTCGGCGGTCGCGGAAATCGAAGTATCTTCCTCCGCAGTCGCGTCAGCCTTCGGCGCAAAGAACGCGAAAATGTTCAGCGCAAGTACGATAACAACAAAGCCGACAGCGAACCACTTGGTCGCCCGTGCGAGGAACGCGTCATAGGAACGCGCCTTATTCTTAGAGAAGAAAGTATCCGCACCGCCGGATACAACGCCGACGCCCTGCTGGTTACCTTCCTGAAGAATAATAACAATAATCATAACAATCGAAGCTATGATAAGTAAGATACCAAGGATAATTTCGTATGCTGTCATTTATATCTTTCCTTTCAAATACATCTTCATAGGCAAAGATAATTGTAACACAAGTATGACAAGATTGCAAGCATTATTTTTTCAGATTGCCGAAAATGTTGAAAAAAATGCTCAGATAATCGAAAGCTGCGTTGCTTCATCCTCCTGCGAGGGCAGCGCTCCCGCAGCAGGCAGCGTGCGTGTACGGTAGCGCGAGGGCTTGGAGAAGCGTCCCTCGGCATACGGCTCGATGGACATAACGCGATGACCCTTTTTCAGCTTCATGACCGCTACGCCCTGCGTATTTTTCGTTGATTTCAGGCTGATTGCGCCCGAATGGAGCAGCAGCATCCTGCCCGAGGACGAGGTGATGACAAATTCCGAATCAATCTCGCAGAAGGCGATTCCCGCCAGCGGTGATTTATCGGAATAGGCGTTAATCAGCTTTTTGCGGTTGGTCTTTGTTTCATAGGACTTGAGGTCGACCTTGGCGACCTTACCGTTTTCAAACGCAAAAATCAGATAGCCGCTGTAATCCTTGGTGTTGAGCATATAGACGGCGTTCTCGCCCTCGTCCATCTGGAGCTTGGCGGGGATATAATCGCCGAACACACTCGCCTTGCTGTCGGCAAAGTCGGAGACCTTCGCCTTATACACCCGGCATTTATCGGTGAAGAACAGCAGATCGGTGTTGTTGGCGGTCTCGACCACCGAGACGATCTCGTCCTCCTCCTTCAGCTTCTGCTCGCCGCTCATGCGCAGCGACTGCGGCGTGATTTTCTTGAAGTAGCCCTCCTTGGTGAAGAACAGGTTCACAGCGTAGTCGGGGATCTCCTCCTCAACGCTGACGTCCGTGTCCGCCTCGGAGATATGCAGGAGCGGACAACTGCGCTCCTTGCCGTATTTATCGGCGACCTCCTTCAGCTCCTTGACGATAATCGTCTTGACGCGCGCCTTGGAATTCAGAATCGCTTCCAAATCCTCGATATCCTTTATCAGCTGTTCGATTTCGGCGGTGCGTTTGAGGATGTACTCGCGGTTGAGGTGGCGCAGCTTGATTTCCGCGACATACTCCGCCTGAATCTTGTCGATGCCGAAGCCAATCATCAGGTTGGGGACGACCTCTGCCTCCTCCTCGGTCTCGCGGACGATTTTTATCGCCTTGTCGATATCGAGAAGAATCAGCTTCAAGCCCTCTAAGAGATGGAGCTTGTCCTTCTTCTTGTTGAGGTCAAAGTAGGTGCGGCGGCGGATGCACTCGATACGGAACGCGATCCACTCATTCAGTAAATCCTTGACGCCGAGCGTCATGGGCACGCCGCCTATCAGGACGTTGAAGTTGCAGGAGAAGCTGTCCTCCAGCGTCGTGAGCTTAAAGAGCTTGAGCATCAGCTTGTCGGGGTCGGTACCGCGCTTGAGGTCGATGGTGATTTTCAGACCGTCGATACCGGTTTCGTCGCGAATATCGGAAATCTCTTTGATTTTTCCGCTCTTGACGAGGTCGATGACCTTCTCGATAATGACCTCGACGGTGGTTGTCGGCGGGATGTGGGTAATATCAATGCAGTTCTGGCTCTTGTCGTATTGATAGACGGAACGGACGCGAATCGACCCTCGGCCGGTGCGGTAAACCTCGCGAATCGCTTCCTCGTTATAGATAATCTGCGCGCCGCCCGAGAAATCAGGCGCGGGCAGGGTGGTAATCACGTCGTGATCCTTATCGCGAATCAGCGCGGCGGTCGTTTCGCAGACCTCGCGCAGATTAAAGGAGCAGATATTCGATGCCATGCCGACCGCGATACCCGTGTTGGCGTTGACCAGTACGGACGGGAAGGACGCGGGCAAGAGCGTCGGCTCCTGCATGGTATTGTCATAGTTATCGACAAAGTCGACGGTGTCGCGGTCAATATCCTTGAACAGCTCGTTACAGATAGGGTCGAGCTTCGCCTCGGTATAGCGGGACGCAGCCCACGCCATATCGCGGGAGTAGAATTTACCGAAGTTGCCCTTGGAATCGACATAGGGGTGCAAAAGCGCCTCGTAGCCGCGCGACAGCCGCACCATTGTGTCATAGATAGCCGCGTCGCCGTGAGGGTTGAGCTTCATGGTCGCGCCGACGATATTCGCGGATTTGGTACGCGCGCCCGTGAGCAGCCCCATCTTGTACATGGTATAGAGCAGCTTGCGGTGCGAGGGCTTAAAGCCGTCGATTTCGGGGATTGCGCGCGACATGATAACGCTCATCGCGTAGGGCATGAAGTTTTCTTCAATCGTAGAGGCAATCGGCTGCTCGACGATATCGCCCGCGCCCGCAATCACGCCGTTGGCAATCGGTTTCATTTTCGGTTGTTTTGTTTGCTTTTTCTTTGGCATAAATTTAATTCCTTACTTCCACAGGGACAGGCGCTGCCCGTCCGCTTGATAAACATTCGTCAATTATGAAACGTCGAGGTTATCGGTATAGTTCGCGCCGAATTCGACGATATAGTCCTTTCTGCCCTGCAGATTATCGCCGAGCAGGACGTCGAAGATTTGCGCGGTACGCTCCGCGTCATCGGGCATTACCTTAATCAGACGGCGGGTATCGGGGTTCATGGTGGTCAGGCTCATCATGTCGGGCTCGTTCTCACCGAGACCCTTTGAGCGCTGGATGGTGAATTTTCCGCTGCCGATTTCCTGAATATACTTTTCCTTTTCCGCCTCGGTATAGGCGAAGTAGACCTTGTCCTTCGTGGTGATTTCATACAGCGGGGATTCCGCGATGAACACCTTGCCCTCCTTAATCAAATCGGGGGTCAGACGGTAAATCATGGTCAGCAGCATGGTGCGGATATGGAAGCCGTCGACGTCCGCATCCGTACAGATAATGACCTTGTTCCACCGCAGGTTGTCGATATTAAAGGCGTTGATGTCCTTTTTCTTCGACTTGCTCTTCCCCGTATCGACCTGCACCCCGCAGCCGAGAATCTTAATCAGGTCGGTGATGATCTCGCTCTTGAAGATGCGGTCGTAGTCCACCTTCAGACAGTTGAGGATTTTGCCGCGAATCGGCATGACCGCCTGAAAATCGGGATTGCGCGCCTGCACGCAAGCGCCCTTCGCAGAGTCGCCCTCTACGATAAACAGCTCGCGCTCGTCGACGTTCTTCGAACGGCAGTCGGTGAATTTCGCAATCTTAGAGGTGATGTCGATTTTTGCGGTAAGGTTGTTTTTGATGGCGATACGGTTCTTTTCGGCGGATTCGCGGGAGCGCTTGTTAATCAAAACCTGATTGCCGATTTTCTCCGCTTCGAGGGGATTTTCGATAAAATAAACCTCGAGCTGTTTTTTCAGAAAATCGGTCATCGCGTCCTGGATACCCTTGTTGGTGATTGCCAGCTTTGTCTGGTTCGCGTAAGAGGTAACGGACGAGAACGAGGAAATAACGATCACCAGACAATCCGCTACGTCGTCGAATTTGATTTTCGTTTCATTCTTATTGTATTTATTCTGCTGCTTTAAGTAACTGTCGATTTGGTACACAAAGGCGTTGCGGACAGCCTTATCGGGCGCGCCGCCGTGCTCCAGCCACGAGGAGTTGTGGTAGTATTCCGTGAGCGCGACCTTGTTGGAAAACGCCATCGCGACATTGATTTTGCACTTGTACTCGTCCTTATCCTCGCGGTCACGGCACATACGCTCGCCGCTCCACGACTGGACGGTGGTGAAGCCGTCCTCCCCAATCAGCTCGCCGACATGGTCGGAAATGCCGTTCTCATAGTAGAATTCCTCGGTTTCAAAGGAGCGACCCGCCTGCTGACGGAAGATGAACTTCACGCCGGGGTTGACGATTGCCTGACGGCGGATCATCTCGGTGAAGAACTCGGGCTGCATCTTGATATCGGTGAACACCTCGAGGTCGGGCTTCCAGCGGATTTTAGAGCCGGTATCGCGTCCGCTGTAATCGACGGCGCTGAGTCCGCCGATATTCTCGCCCTTTTCAAAATGCAGGGTATATTTCTTACGGTCGCGCTTGATTTCCGCGTCCATATACGCGGAGGCGCACTGGGTCGCGCACAGTCCGAGACCGTTCAGACCGAGCGAAAATTCATAGTTAGAGGTGTCGTTATTGTGATACTTGCCGCCCGCGTACATCTCGCAGAACAGGAGCTTCCAGTTATATTCTTCCTCGTTTTTGTTATAGTCGACAGGGATTCCGCGACCGTGATCCTCGACTTCAATCGAGCCGTCGGCATAGGTCGTCAGGATGATTTCCTTACCGTAGCCCTCGCGCGCCTCGTCGATAGAGTTGGAGAGGATTTCAAACACGCTGTGCTGACAGCCCTCGATACCGTCGGAGCCGAAGATAACGGCAGGACGCTTACGGACACGGTCGGCGCCCTTCAACGAGGTAATGCTTTCATCGGTATACTGCGGTTTCTTTTTCGTTTTTGCCATCAATAATTCTCCTAAAGAAATTTAGTTTCTGTTTTGTTTCGTCCTGTTATTTGACGCTCTTGAGCTTCTTGATTTGGTCGCGCAGGAAGGCTGCGTGTTCAAATTCAAGCAGCTTTGAAGCCGCCTGCATCTCCTTGGTGAGCTGTTTGATCAGCTCCTGACGCTCGGCGCGCGGCAATCTGCCGACGTTCTCCATTTCCTCGTCGGTATGGGTGGAAATCTCGATAATATCGTTGACCTTCTTGATGATGGTCTGCGGCACGATGCCGTGCTCTTCGTTATATTGCTGCTGAATCTTGCGGCGGCGTTCGGTTTCGACGATGGTATTTTTCATCGACTCGGTCACGCTGTCGGCGTACATGATGACCATGCCGTCGGCATTTCTCGCGGCGCGTCCGACCGTCTGAATCAGCGAGCGCTCCGACCTCAGGAAGCCCTCCTTATCCGCGTCGAGAATCGCGACGAGCGATACCTCGGGAATATCCAGACCCTCGCGCAGGAGGTTGATGCCGACGAGAACGTCGAACTTTTGCAGGCGCAGGTCGCGGACGATTTCCATGCGGCGCACGGTGTCGATATCGTGGTGCATATACCGCACCTTGATGTCCATGCTCTCGAGGTATTCGGTCAGATCCTCCGCCATCTTCTTGGTCAGGGTGGTGACAAGAACGCGCTGGTTCTTTTCAACGCGCATATTGATTTCCG
>CAJONB010000067.1 GCA_905235715.1 uncultured Ruminococcus sp.
TCAGGATCGTACCCTCGGTGGGCTTTGTAACAGCGTTATAAGCCGCCTCAACACCGAGACCCAGCGCGTTGATCAAATCTTCGCCGGAAGCCTCTGTCTTACCCTCCAAGCCGTTAGAAATGCCTCTGAACAGCAGAGAGGTGATAACGCCGGAGTTGCCGCGCGCGCCTCTGAGCATAGCGGAAGCGGTCAAATGCGCGACAGTCGCTACATCAGCGGCATTGTTCGCCTTGAGCGCGTCGGCAGCCGCACCGATTGTCATTGACATATTGGTACCGGTATCGCCGTCGGGAACAGGGAAAATATTCAGGTCGTTAATACGCGCCTTAATCGAAAGAATATTGTTCGAACCGGAAATAATCGCCTGTTTGAGAGTCTCACCGTTAATCATGGTAAACACATCCTTTGCGTTAATCAGATTATTAAAAACTTAGAATATTATACACCAATCGTTACAATTTTGCAATATTTATCTATACAAAAAAGAATTACAAAATGGGGATTATCTTAGTTCAAATGACGTAGCATCCGTGCATTTTCCCGTTGAAGTGTCAATGTTAAAGAGGGTACAGTTCATTTTACACGCGCTGTTCTCATAGTCAAAGCGCGCCGGCAGCTTCGTCAAAAAGCGGTTGATGATAATATCCTTCTTCACCCCGAGGACGGAATCGACCGGACCCGTCATGCCGAGATCGGTAATATATCCTGTCCCTCCGGGCAGAACCTCCGCGTCGGCGGTCATCACGTGGGTATGCGTGCCGAATACCGCGCTGACCTTGCCGTCCAGATACAGCCCCATCGCGCGCTTTTCGCTGGTCGCTTCGGCGTGAAAATCCAAAAGGACAAGCTTGGTGTCGAGCTTCGGGAGCAGGCGCTCCATCATCGTGAACGGATTTTCCAAATGCGCGTCGATATTCTCCTGTCCCATCAGGTTCAGCACCGTCACCTGCGTATAGCCCATATCGACCGTACACATTCCCCTGCCGGGGGTCAGGGGCGAGGGATAATTCATCGGGCGGATAATATAGGGCGTGTCGTCAAGGTAGGATTGAATCTCGGGGCGGCGGAAGGCATGGTTGCCGAGTGTAATCACATCCACGCCCGAGGTAAACAGATACTCGGCGGAACGCGGTGTAATGCCGTTGCCGTCGGCGGAATTCTCGCCGTTGCAAATCGTCAGATCTACCTTGTGGAGCTTTTTAAAGGACGGCAGATGCTCCCGCAGAAAGGTACAGCCTGCCGTTCCGACCACATCGCCGATACATAAAATACGCAAATTCATCATCTTTCTATATTATAAAATGGAAGTTTATTATACCATAAGCTCCCGGTAATAGCAAGATTTTCGGCAAAACAGTTCAATTGTCATCCATATAGATTTTTTCCTGATAAGCGACGTCCTCTTTGCAGGTAAATCCGGCGGTCAGCTCATAGCCGTCACCGGTCTGCGAAAAGCGGTAATCCCGCTTCGTCACCGTGCAGTCCGCGCGGGAAAACACCTCATACAGTTGCGCTTCTCGTATCAATAATTCTTTTGCAGAATTATCATTCAAGCTGACCTCTTCCCTCTCCAGCGCGTAGAGCGTGCGGCTCACGATTCCCGCGGGGAGCTGAACCGACAGCGGCACGGCAGCCTCCTCACGCTCGTCGGACAGCACATCCACCGTACTGACCCCGCCGAGGGTCAGGGGGATTTTCAGTCCGAACAGCTCCGCGCTGTAACGCTTTTTTATCTCGCCTGTCGGCACGTAAGTCACAATCTCGCGCGGAATGGAAAAGTCAGCATGATAATCCGTTTCCGCAATCACGCTCGCCTTGGCGTGTACCAGCCGCACGCCGCCGAGCATATCCTCCATCACGCCGCTGACCACCAGCTGACCGCCGACCACGCCCGAGCCTTCCTTCAAAAGGGTTTTGCCCTCCTCCGCGTCAATACGCAGGATCCTGCCGTCGCGGCGCGCCTTGACGTTGCACGGAGAATATACGTCGTCCATCTCGGGCGACGGCGTCTGCTCCTTGATTTCCACCGAGGCGTAGGAGCCGGTGACGTTGACCGCCATCCATCCGACGCGGGTGTCGTCAAGCATGATTGCGCGGCTCACGCTCTGGTAATCCACCGCGGGCTTGAACGCGCCGACGTAGATTCCGTTTTCCGCGAGCATCGCGCGCATTTCGCTCTCGCTGATACTCTCCGTCCCCGTAATCTCAATCGTCCAGATAAACAGCGACATGATAAAGACGGTCATTCCGAACGCTGCCGCGCCGATAACCAGCCCCACGCGGTCGCTGTAGCGCTGCAACAGCGTCGGAAGGCCCCTGCGCTCACACACCCTGAGCTTCACGCCCGAGCCGCGCGCATAGCGGCGGATATGCAGATAGTCGCGCATATACATACAGGCGGACAAGCTATCCTCCCGCCTGACGGCGTCCCAAATACGCAGTTGATTGCGCAGCGTAATATTGATGAAGCGCTCGGGGTATTTGCCGCTCACGGTAAAGCGGACATAACCCCGCAGCCAGCGTAACAATCGAAGCATGATACCCCTCCTATACCGTGAAGGCGACGTCCGTGATAAAGCCGTCGATAATCAGCGCCGAATCGGAGATACAGCGCAGGTTCAGCCCGCGTCCGCTGAGCGTCACGATCATCCCGGCGGTGTTGACGCGGATACAGCCGGTCGAATACTCCAGAACGCCCTTGCTGCCCTCAATCACGACCTCGCGGTTGCCGCTGAACTCGATACACGGCGTACCGCCCATCGGCGGAAGCTCATGCAGGCGGTGTTTCTTTTGACTATCGTTTTTTGACATACCATCACCCGTATATGTTATGAGTGAAACGGCATATATATTATCGGTGAAGCGTATGAAAGTGAAAGAATTATTCTGTAAAAGAAAAATCATTCTGCAAACGGCAGTCGCAACCGTCGGTGTCTATCTCGCCCTGCGGTACGCGGACGAATGTTACGCGGGCATTGAAAAGGGCGTCGACTTCTGCCTTGAGGTACTGATACCGTCGCTGTTTTTCTTTATGATTGTTTCGGCGTATATCACGCAAAGCGGCGTTGCGGAGGCGCTGTGCAGACCGCTCGGCGGGCTGTCAAGGGCATTATTCAAGCTGCCCGCGCAGTCGCTCGCGGTGATACTGCTGTCAATGGTCGGCGGCTATCCCGTGGGCGCGTCATGTGCGGCGATACTGAAAAAGGAGAATCAGCTCAGCGCGTCCGAGGCGGCAAAAACCGCCTACATCGCCGTTGCGGCAGGCCCCGGGTTCCTGATTAATTTTATCGGCAGCACGCTGCTCGGCAATTCACGGGCGGGATATATCCTTTTAGGCGCACAGGTGATTGCCGTCGTGCTGACCGGCGTTATCGTCGGACACACTGTCGAAAGCGAGCCTCTCCCTCCTGCCGGTATGCGGAAGAAAAAGCACGGAAATCTTCTCGTCAGCGCGGTACAGAGCGCGTCGCGGGCAGCGTTCGGGATGTGCGCGATGGTCGTGCTGTTCTCCGCCCTGATTGAAGTGACGGACGTACTGATTGACAACAAAGCCGTGTGCGACATTGCCTCGGCAATCATCGAAGTCACCAACGGCTGCAACCGGACGTGCGGGACGGTACCGCTGTATGTGACTGCGTTTTTTGTCGGCTTCGGCGGGTTATCGGTGCATTTCCAGATATACGCGGCTCTCGGCGACATTCCGGTGAAAAAAGGTTTATTTTTCCTTTTCAGAATAATAGAGGGTATAATCGCCATGACGGCGACATATATATACCTTATGGTCACGCCGGCGCCCGTGACGGTATTCAGCTCCTACACCGCCTCGCCGTCAGTCGCGCACTCCGCCGCACTGGCAGGCTCTGCGGCGCTGGTGCTGTCATCGGTTATTTTTGTCGGCTCCATCGGAAAAAGGTCGGTTCTCCTGCGGGAGCCGGCACAGCATACACGGAGGTAAACTATGTGCGGAATAGCGGGATGGTTTGACAACCATCAGGATATCAGCGAAAAACAACAGCAGCTCCGGGCGATGTCCGCCGGGCTGAGGCGCAGAGGCCCCGACGAACACGGCGAGTATATCAAGCGTAACTGCGCCCTATTGCACCGCCGGCTGTCGGTTATCGACCCCGAAAACGGTCAGCAGCCCATGAGCACGCTGTATCTCGGCGAAAAATACACCATCGTCTACAACGGCGAGCTGTACAACACCGACGACTTGCGGCTGGAGCTGATGGTCGCGGGGTTCAGCTTTTCGACCCGCAGCGACACGGAGGTGCTGTTGAAGGCGTACTGCTACTATAAGGAAAAATGCGTCGAAAAGCTCAACGGCATCTATGCCTTTGCGGTACTGGAGGAGCCGTCGGGCAGGCTGTTCCTCTGCCGCGACCGAATCGGCGTAAAGCCCCTGTTTTATCATTTATATAACGACGGCATTGTTTTCGGCTCGGAAATCAAGGCGATCCTCAAAAGCGGTATCGTAACGCCCGCAATCGACGAAGAAGGGCTGAACGAGCTGTTCTTCCTCGGGCCTGCGCGCACGCCGGGGCGGAGCTTTCTGAAAGGAATCGGCGAGCTGCTGCCGGGACAGTACGCGATATATGACGGCGACACCCTGACCTGCAGCCGCTACTATACCCTCAAGGCGCGTCCGCATGAGGACGACGAGCAGGCGACGATCGAACACACGCGGTACCTGCTGACCGACGCGATAGAACGCCAGCTGGTGACGGATGTGCCGATGTGCTTCTTTCTCTCGGGCGGGCTGGACTCGAGCATTATCTGCCAGACGGCGGCAAATTTCCGTAAAAGAAATAACCAGCCCGCGATTGATACCTACTCGGTGGAATACCGCGACAATCAGCAGTATTTCACCGCCAGCCTGTTTCAGCCAAACGCCGACTATGATTACATCCGACTGATGGTCGACAGCACCGGCTCAAACCATCACGAGGTGATTCTCGACAACGAAGACCTATTCAACGCCCTCTACCCCTCCGTGATTGCGCGGGATGTGCCGGGCTATGTGGACATTGATTCGTCGCTGCTGTTATTCTGCCGCGAAATCAAGCGGGATTTTACGGTCGCGCTCTCGGGCGAATGTGCCGACGAGCTGTTCGGCGGTTATCCGTGGTACCACAATCACGAGATTCTGTTCGAGGACTGCTTTCCGTGGTCGCGCGAGCAGGGAATCCGCCGTCAGGTATTGAAGGACGGACTGCTGCCCCGCGGCGAGGAATACGTCCGTCAGCGGTATCTCGATACGGTTCATTCCGTTGACGCGCTGCCCACAGACAGCCCCGTCGACAGGCGTATGCGCGAGATGTTCGCCCTCAACTACTACTGGTTCATGCAGTGCCTCTTAGAGCGCAAGGACCGCTGCTCCATGTACTCGGGGCTGGAGGTCAGGGTACCGTTCTGCGACTACCGTCTGGTGGACTACGCCTACAATATGCCGTGGAAGCTAAAGGCGCTGAACGGCAGAGAAAAGGGAATCATCCGCAAGGCGTTTGAAGATTATCTCCCCCATGATATCGTCTACCGCAAGAAAAGCCCCTATCCGAAAACGCACAATCCCGTATATATGCGGCTGTGCTGTGAAAAGGTGCGCGAAATCCTCGGCGACCCCTCGCGCCGGATCAACACCCTGCTGAATCAAGCAGGCGTCGAGGATATTATGGAGCATCCCGACGCGCTGAAATCACCGTGGTACGGACAGCTGATGAAAGCGCCGCAGATCCTCGCCTACATTATCGAAGCCGACTACTGGATGGAGAGCTTCGACGTGGATATTTTAGTTTAAAAAACGGCGAACCTTTTTAACGAATTGTCATAGAATGTTAATAAAATAGTCATTTTTTGTTTAACCAACCGTCAAATTTATCTGCTAAGATAAAATCACAGTCAAGGAAAACAAAATGATGATTGAAAGGAAGTGGCAGAATGAACGGCGAACAGTATAAAAGCATGAGCGGATATTTTTCGCAGACAAAGGCGCGCTCGACCACCATTAAGGCGCTGCACGACGTTCTGCCGCTTGTGATGTATATTTTCTATCCCATACAGTTGATTACGCTGGCAATCAACGAGGGACTCGGGAGCGAGGTATTTCTGCGGTTTACGCTGATACCGCTCGGCACCCTTATCGTTGTCACAATCCTGCGCGCAATCATCAACGCGCAGCGACCCTACGAAAAGTACGGCTACGTTCCCGCCGTACCGAAAAGCACTAAGGGAAAAAGCTTCCCGTCCCGGCATACCGTGTCCGCCTTCATTATCGCGATGGCGTTCCTGTATGTGCAGCCGACCCTCGGCATCATCATGCTGGCGATTGCCACGGTGATTGCCGTCGTCAGAGTTCTGTCGGGCGTCCACTTCATCCGCGACGTTGTCAGCGGAGCCGCTATCGGCATCATCGTCGGCGTCCTCGGATTCTTTGTTTTTTAAATTCCTCACAACATTTTTGCATTGTTTGTTTTCTTCATAAACTCCACGAAGCAGACCGCCCCAAAAGGGCGGTCTTGCTTATGCAGACAATTTAAAATTCTAATAAAGAAAATACCGCCGCCTCCGAATATGACGGAAGCGGCGGTTTGCTGTATTGATTTATGCTGCAGTCTGCTGTTTATGCTCTCTGACCTTAACGCCGATATGATGCACGAGGGTGATGATTCCCGCGAAAATCATGGTGATATAGAAATTGATTCCGCGTGTGGTGACCATCGTCGCATTAAGCAGGACCCTGTTGCTGATAATCATTGCGAAAACGCTGTTGAAGATCGCCTCGCTCGCGCCGACCGCACCGGGCAGCGGCACGCAATATGCGCCGAACCAGCAGTATGCCTCCAGCGCGTAGACGTCCAGCACGTTCACGCTTGTCCCCGCAAGCCCGGGGATATTGTACAGCGCGCCGTAGAATACCAGAACACCGATGGAAATATAGGCAATGCGCTCCGCGAAATTCAGGAGAAGCGACGCGGCAAGCGCCTTCTTCTGATTTTTCAGCAGGATAACGGAGGCTTTGAAGCGCTTGACAGAGGCGTTGATTCTGCCGAGATACTCGCGCTTATGCTTGACGATATGCAGCAACGCCAGCAGGTTGACGAGCCACGTCGCGATTTTGATGACCGCTTTCTCGGAAATCATAATCATCAGGTAGAGCGACAGCAGTAAAAGCTGAACGAGCAAGCCGATGATAATGCAGGCTTGCACCACCCACGATTCCAGATTCAAAAACAACGAGGGACGCACAAGGAAGGTGATCAAGGCAAGCACAATCAGCGACGCGGTATACATGAACAGGTTGACGGAGAGAATCGCCGTCGTATGCGAAATCGGGATATCGTCCTTGACCATATAATACGCCGAGGCGGGCTGACCGCCGGTCGCGGAGGGGGTAATCGCGGAAAAGTAGATGTCCGCCGAAGCGTAGGCGTAATTACGCGCAAGACTTCTGCGATAGCCCAGAGCACGCGATAACACGCCGATGGAAATGCCCTTAAAGCCGATATTCATCACCATACAGGCAAACGCGCCGAGCAGGAACGGGAGTTGGATATCGTTAACGAAATCCTGCACGGAGCTGAAGCTGAAGCCGTCGTTGTTATTGAAGATAACAAAAAACGTCACGCCGATGAGCGCCGCGAGGACACAGACGTTCAACACCTGCTTTTTCAGGTTCATTCCCTTTTTATGCATTTACTCCCTCCTTTTCAATCATATACATAATTATTTTACCTTATATCACATTGGCAGTCAAGTTACATTTATTTTCTTTATCAGAATAATAAAACACCGTCAAAAGGAACCGGCCCGGCAGAACGCCGGGTCGGTATCCTTTTCATACTAATCTCAATTAAAAGGTGGACTTAGATTAACGAGGATGATTTTTGCAAGACGAGGCGAAGGACGCAGGCAGGCTGGCGCCTGTCAAGTCCGACATTGCGGAAATCAGGCCGTTAAGATTGTCTACTTTTTATTTGAGTTTAGTATCATATATTCAGTTCATATACCTTGTGAACATTCTCGGAGAGAATCACGCGCTTTTCGTCGTCCGTCAGCGGGAGCGTCATAAAGCGGTTCAGCTCATTGACAGGCGACCACATCGGGTAATCCGTGCCGAACAGCACACGGTCGGCGCCGTAACGCCGGATGATTTCGACGGTTTTTTCATCGGAAATCCACGGCATCGCAGACGAGCAATCGACATAGAGATTCGGGAAATCACACAGAACATGACTTGCCTCTTCCCAAATCGACCAGCCGCCGAAATGCGCGCCGACAATGGTCAAGCGGTCGTAGATTTTCAAAATCGGAATCAGGCGGTTCGGGTTGGAATTATCATACCGCTTATCGCCCGTATGCATCAGAATCGGCAGGGAGTATTCCTCGCACAATTCATAGATTTTCAGACAGCGGTAATCGTCCACCTTGAAGTTCTGAATATCGGGGTGGAGCTTCACGCCCTTCAATCCGAGGGCGATCAGATGCTCCACATCCTCGCGCAGACAGTCGCTGTTCGGATGGAGCGTGCCGAGACCCGTCAGTTTACCGGGAGCCGCGTTCACGGTCGCCGCAATAAACTCGTTGATGGAGCGAACCTGCTTCGGGGTCGTCGCGACAGACTGAACGATACTATGGTCAACGCCTGCCTTTTCGTTGACCTCGAGCAGGTCGGAGGGCGTACCGAGGCACGCCGCTACGGTGTCGTAAAATTTATCCGTACCCGCGACCGCCTTTGCGGCGATTTTCTCGGGATAGATATGACAGTGGGAGTCGATAACAAAATAACCGTTCTTCATCAGGCAGTCACCACGCTCGCTGCTTTCTGCAGTCCGAGCTTCTCGACCGCGTCCTCACGCATTTTGTACTTGAGGATCTTGCCCGCTGCGTTCATCGGGAACTCCTTGACGAAATCAACATATTTCGGCACCTTATGGCGCGCCATATTCGCGGCGATAAAGTCCTTCATCTCCTGCTCGGTCATGGTCTCGCCCTCCTTGAGGATGACGCACGCCATGATTTCCTCGCCGTAGTTCTCATCGGGAACGCCGATGACCTGAACGTCGGAGACCTTCGGATTCGTGTAGATAAATTCCTCGATTTCCTTGGGATAAATATTCTCGCCGCCGCGGATAATCATATCCTTCAAGCGGCCGGTAATCTTGTAGTAGCCGTCCTCGGTCTTGCAGGCAAGGTCGCCGGTATGGAGCCAGCCGTCCTCGTCGATTGCCTTCGCGGTCTCCTCGGGCATTTTGTAGTAGCCCTTCATGATATTGTAGCCGCGGGCGATAAATTCGCCGGTGACGTTCGGGGGACATTCCTCGCCGGTTTCGGGGTTGATAATCTTGCACTCGATCTCGGGCAGTTCCTTGCCGACGGTGGTAACGCGAACCTCGATGCTGTCGTCGGTCGAGCTCATGGTACAGCCGGGAGAAGCCTCGGTCTGTCCGAAAACGATTGTGATTTCGGTCATGTGCATTTTCTCGACGACCTCACGCATCGCGGAAATCGGACAGGGCGAGCCTGCCATAATGCCCGTGCGCATATAGGAGAAGTCGGTTTTCGGGAAGTCGGGATGCTCCAGCATTGCGATAAACATGGTCGGAACGCCGTGGAAGCAGGTGATATGCTCGTTGTTGATACAGGCGAGCGCGGGCTTCGGCGCGAAATACGGCAGCGGATAAAGCGAGGTTCCGTGGGTCATGGAGGCGGTCATCGCCAGAACCATGCCGAAGCAGTGGAACATCGGCACCTGAATCATCATGCGGTCGGCAGTGGACAAATCCATGCGGTCGCCGATATTCTTGCCGTTGTTGACAATATTGTAGTGGGTGAGCATAACGCCCTTGGGGAAGCCGGTCGTACCGGAGGTGTACTGCATATTGCAGACGTCGTCCTTATCGACCGCCGCCGCCATGCGATAGACCTCCGCCTTCGGGGTTTTGGAGGCGTAGCTGAGCGCTTTCTCCCATGACAGACAGCCCTTCTGCTCAAAGCCGACGGTGATAACGTTGCGCAGGAACGGCAGACGCTTCGCGTGGAGCTGTTCGCCCTCGGCGACATTCTCCAGCTCGGGACACAGGCGGGCGATGATATCGCCGTAGGAGGTATCCTTCGCGCCGTAGGTGATGACGAGGGTATGGGTATCGCTCTGCTTCAACAGATACTCCGCCTCGTGGATTTTATACGCGGTGTTGACGGTGACGAGTACCGCGCCGATTTTAACGGTCGCCCAGAAGGCGATATACCACTGCGGGACATTGGAAGCCCAAACCGCGACATGGGTACCCGCCTTTACGCCGAGCGAAATCAGCACGCGGGCGAATTCATCGACGTCGTCGCGGAATTCGGAATAGGTGCGGGTGTAATCGAGCGAGGTATATTTAAAGGCAATCTGGTCGGGGAATTCCTCAACCATTCTGTCCAGAACATCGGAGAAGGTCGCGTCAATCAGCGTTTCCTTTTTCCAGACGGCTCTGCCGGTGTGTCTGTTGTTCCAATAGAGCGCGGATTCGTTCTTCGCGGGGTCGGAGAACTGCTTCATAAAGCTGATGAACTGGGCGAAAATAATCTCCATATCGTCCAGCTCGGGACACCATGCCGGATCCCAGACCAGCGAGATAAAGCCGTCGTAGTTAACGGAGCGCAGCGCCTTCATCATCTCGGTCATCGGCAAATCGCCCTCGCCGAGCAGACGGTGTTCGATACCGTTCTCGGTCTTGACCGCGTCGTTGAGGTGGACGTGGCGGACATACGCGCCGAGATTCGCGATAATTTTCGCGGGGCTCTCCCCTACCGTGAAGTACGCAGCGGACATATTCCACAGCGCGGCGACATAATCGCTCGCGAAATACTCGAGCGTATCGCGCAGGAGCGCGGTGTCGGCATACAGACCGCGGGTTTCAATCAGCAGGCTGATTTGATTGGACTGCGCGTCGGGCAGGACTGTGTCGATAACGCGCTTGACGTTTTCGACAGCCGTGTCGTGATACTCACACGCCTCCGCACGCAGACGGATATTCGGGATGCGGAGATTGGAAGCGATTTTCAGACAGCTTTTAATTTCTTCTACAGAATTATTATACTGCTCCGGGTCACCGATGTCGGTGATTACATCAATACACGGCAGCTTCAGATTGCGCTCAAAAAGCATCCGCAGGGTCGCCGCGGCGGAATACTCATGGAACACACTGTCGCGCTCGGAGAAGATTCGGTTGCTGATATTATGGGGCTCGATACCCTCAAAATGCATTTCCTCGGCAATCGCACAAAATTCTTCAAAAGAATTATCATGCCAGCCCTTGGTGGAGAATGAAAACTTCATTGTTCTTATTCCTCCTCATAAACAATCTTGTTGACCGCGTTGATATACGCGCGGATGGACGCACCGATAATATCGGTCGACAGACCTGTGCCGGAATAGAGCTTGCCGCCGGTTCTCAGACGGACGAGAGCGTTGCCCATCGCCTCTTTTTCCTGTGTGACGGTCTGGATATTGAAGTCGTCCAGCTCAAAGTGGCGGCCGATAATCTGATCGAGTGCGTTGAACGCCGCGTCAATCGGGCCGTCGCCGACCGAGATACCCGTAACGGACTTGCCATCCTTGTTCAGGGTAACCTGCGCGGAAGCGGTGATGATGTTGCCGGAATTGATGACAAAGTTCTCGAGGGCGTAGGTAGCGGGAACCTGCAGCGCCGTGGATGCGACGATTGCGTCCAGCTCCTTGACGCCGACTGTCTTTTTGCGGGCGATACGGCGGAATTCCTCATACACCTTCTTGACATCCTCGTCGGAGAGGTCGTAGCCGAGCTTCTCGACCATATCGCGGATGGTATCAATGGTATCGTTGATATTCAGCTTAACGCCGTTGTCGACGATTTCGCGCGCGACGGTGTTCGTCTTTCCGCTGATGGTCCATTCAATCTGGTCAATCACGCGGTGCAGCTCGGTAGCGCGGATATTGGTGCTGAAGCCGTAGTTTTCCTTGAGCGTATTCAGAATCGCGGCGAAGTCGCGCAGGGGGGTCACCTCGCCCGACACGGCGGTTTTGACGCTGTCGGCACCCGCCTTGACGGCGAGAACCGCGGCGGCGGTGGCGACATGGTTCTTGTCGCTGCACTGAACGCCGGTCTGCGCGTCAATACCTTCGGTCATCTTCTGTACGAAGTCCGCAAAATCATCGGGCAGGAGAATCGCCGCGTCGTCACAGACAGTGATTTTTGTCGCGCCCGCCTCGACGGCGATACGAATCGCTTCCTTGAGGAAATCTTCCTCGGCGCGGGTCGCGTCAAGCGCGGTAAACTCTACGTCGTCGCAAAGGGTCTTGGCTTTTTCGACCATCTCGCGGACATAGACGAGCATTTTCTCCTGCTTTTTATGCAGGGAATACTCCATGACGGAGGACGACATCGGCAGCTCGATGCGGATTCTCGGATGCGCCGCGGAGGACAGCGCCTCTGCCGCGCGGTCAACGCTTTCGGGCGACGCGGTCGCCGCTACGGAAATCACGCTGTTATTCACAAAGGAAGAGATTGTGCGAACCAGCAGGGTGTCCGCCTTGGACAAGCCGATTTCGGACAGCTCAATCGCGTCTACGCCGAGCCGCTCCAGCTTGCGCGCAATCTCGAGCTTTTGCTTAAAGGACAGGTTGTTTTTGACGTCGCATAAGGTAACGTCGGAAATTTTGATTTGCTTCATAAGTATTCCCCTCTTCATCATTAGATGTAGGAACGCGCCTACAAGTAAAAAAGCCCCCGAGGTCATCTGACCTCAGGGACGAAATCACTTCGCGGTACCACCCTGCTTACCGTACATCCTTGTACGGTCACTCACCGGACTCTGACAAGTCCTCTGCCATGATAACGGGACAATCCGTAGCCGCTTACTCCGTTCGGCGGCTCTGCTCCGAAATGAGACTCCGCATTTACTATCCTATCGCCTCTCACCTGCCGGCGACTCTCTGAAAAGCATCATAAACGGGATAATTTCATCAACGCATTTAAGGTGTATTGTATGCTGTAAAAAAATATATCACAAGGTTAAATTTTTGTCAAGGAATTTTCTGTCGGTTTTTCACTTTCGTGCTTTAGTACAAAAAAGGCGGACTTCACGCCCGCCTTTTGTGAATTATTGAGTGTTTTAGATTTCAACCGTCCAGCCGAATTTATCCTCTTCCTTACCCCACTGGATACCGGTCAGGATATCGTAGAGGTGCTGGGTCAATTCGCCGATTTCGCCGTTGTTGACGGTGTACTTGTGATCCTTGTAGCACAGCTCGCCGATGGGCGATACGACCGCGGCAGTACCGCAGCCCCATGCCTCTTCGAGCGTACCGTCCGCCATTGCCGCGACAAGCTCGTCGAGAGAAAGCAGACGCTCCTCGACCTGATAGCCCTCGCTCTTCAAAACGTCGATGATGGACTTGCGGGTAACGCCGGGCAGAATCGAGCCGGACAGCATCGGGGTAACGACGACGCCGTTAATCTTGAACATAACGTTCATCGCGCCGACCTCCTCGATATACTTGCGCTCTACGCCGTCGAGCCAGAGCACCTGAGAATAGCCCTTCTGCTCCGCGCGCTCGCCGGCACGGTTGGAGGCGGCGTAGTTACCGCCGCACTTCGCGTAGCCTGTACCGCCGCGAACGGCACGGACGTCCTCGTCCTCAATCATAATCTTGACGGGGTTGATGCCCTCCTTGTAGTAGGAGCCGACGGGAGAAGCGATGATAAGGAAGCGCGCGTTATGAACCGCGTGAACGCCGAGGCTCTCGTCGTTGCCGAACATAAACGGTCTGAGGTACAGCGAGGTACCGGGCGCCGAGGGAGTCCAGTCCTCCTCGATTTTGACGAATTCCGTCAAAGCCTGCATGAAGTCCTCCTCGGGAATCTGCGGCAGGCACAGACGCTCGGCGGAATTGTTCATGCGGCGGATATTTTCAATCGGTCTGAAAAGCTGAACCTTGCCGTCGGCACGGCGGTATGCCTTCAAGCCCTCGAAAATCTCGGAGCCGTAGTGCAGAACGGTCGAGCCGGGATGGATGGAAAGGTTCTCAAAGGGTACGATACGGGGATTGTACCAGCCCTTGTCGATATTCCAGTCCCACATAAATATATGGTCGGTGAAAATCTTACCGAAGCCGAGGGTAGAAGGATCGGGTTTTTCGGCAGGATTCGGGTTGCGTGTAACTTTGATGTCCATGATGATTTCCTCCTTATATTAATTATATCTCGTAGGGGACGATGCAAAATCGTCCCGCGGGCGGAAGTAGGCATCCGCCCCTACGGTTTGTTCTTAAAGCGCTGCGCCGAGCTGAATCGCCTTGAGGTTGACTTCCTTCATGTCGGCGTGGCGGGCGGAGATGACCTTATCGAGAGCGGCGTTGAGTCCGTCCTCGGTATAGTCGCCCGTTTCCTTGAGCAGCTTGCCGACGATAATCATGTTGGCGAGGTTGCCGAGCTTGTTATCGGAAGCCATTTGGGTCGCGGGAACATAGAAAACTGTCACGTCGTCGCGCTTGACCTTGCGCTCAATCAGCGTGGAATCTGCGATAATCATGCCGCCGGGAACGACAGCGTCCTCAAAGCGGTCGAGAGACGGCAGGTTCATAGCGACAAGGATGTCGGGGTTGCTGACAATCGGCGAGCCGACGGGTGTGTCGGACACGATAACCGAGCAGGACGCGGTACCTCCGCGCATCTCGGGGCCGTAGGACGGCAGCCAACTGACCTGCTTATCCTCAATCAAGCCTTTATAAGCAATAAACTTGCCCGCGAACAGGATTCCCTGACCGCCGAAGCCGGAAAAAAGCATATTCTTCGTAGCCATTACTCTGCCTCCTTCTGCTCAGCGGAGCGGTCTTTGTAAACGCCTAAGGGGTAATACGGCAGCATATCGCTGTCAATCCAGTCGAGCGCCTGCTTCGGCGTCATGCCCCAGTTGGTCGGGCAGGAGGACACAACCTCTACGAGAGAGAAGCCCTTGCCGTCAATCTGGTTCTGGAACGCCTTTTTGATAGCCTTCTTGGCGTTGCGGATATTCTTGACATTGTTTACGGTAACGCGCTCGAGATACTCGGGGCCGACAAGCTCGGCGAGCATTTCGCACATCTTAATCGGATAAC
>CAJONB010000068.1 GCA_905235715.1 uncultured Ruminococcus sp.
ACTCCACCCGCCGTATTTGCCGCCGCCTTTACCGGCTTTAGTGCTGCCGGGCCGTTGAGCGCGGCAGATTTATCCTTGATTTCTTTTTCAAATCTCAAACGCTGCTTGGATTTGCCGGTAGCAGGATCTGCAGATACCTCAACCCGCAGTCTGCGACGGGAAGGCAGCTTGCGCTCCGCTTTATGTGTTCGCTTTTCAAAACGCTCCGCCCGCGCCTGCGCTCTTTCGAGCTTTCGGTTGACCGCGTCCTCACGGGACAGATCATCGTCGGCAAATTCCAGCTTAGAGGTGCGGGTGCTGTTTTCCTCCGACCGCGCCGCCTCTCTGAACCGTTGGTGATAGCGGTTTTTATCGCTCTGAACGTGATGTCGCGGCTGAGCGTCATCCTGCCGGGTAGACCCACTCTCCCGCGAGGGAGAATAGTTACCGTGCGCCGCCGCGCTAAGGCTCTCCTGCGACATAGAGTGTCGGGTGCTCGTTTGCGAAAAGCCGCGCGCGGTATTTTTGTGCTGATCGGTTGCAGCAGCAGTATAGCTGTCGGTAGTATCAACGCGGCGTTCTTCCTGAGATCCCTGCCGGTCAGAAAAAGGCTCTGTATGGCTTTCGATTGACTGATTTGGTGATGATCGGGCTTGCCGTGTATTTGAGCGTTCCTCGCCGCGAGACGCCGCCGACAGGCGATCCACCATCGGATTGCTGATAGGCTTATCTGACGTCCGAGTCCTCGGCTGTGCCCGTATATCTTCTCTTTCTCTCGGCATATCGTTCACCCCTTATGCCGCTTCGTCCTTGACCTCATCGGGGCGAGTGGTCATAATGGCATACAATGTCGTATCCTTCGGGAAATGGTCAACAAAGGGAAGAATGACGTTGCCGAAGAACAAAAGACCTTCGCCCGGTCCTGACTGTGTAACATGGGAAAGCTGGTGCTGAGAGATACCGAGCTGTTTTGCAAGGATAGTACGGTCACTCTGCGCCTGATTGAGCATGTAGATAAAATCGGAGTTCTCAAAGATGTTCTCAATCTCACGCGACGCAAGCAAATCCTTGACGTTCTGCGTCAAACCCGACGGAATACCGCCCCACTTACGGAAGCGTTTCCAGATCTCGACCGAAAAGGCGCCGGTCTGTCCTTTGAGCAGCAGATGAAATTCGTCGATATAAAACCATGTCGTCTTATGCTTCGCACGGTTAACGGTTACGCGGTTCCACACGGCGTCCTGCATGATCAGCAGTCCCATTTCCTTTAACGCCTTGCCGAGCGACTTCAACTGGAAGCAGATAACGCGGTGATTGTTCAGGTCAACATTACTCTGATGATTAAACACGTTCAGAGAACCGTTGACGTAGATTTCCATAGCGGTTGCGACTCTCTGCGCCTCGGGCTCCGGCTGCGCTCTCAGAAGCTCATACAGATCTCCGAGGATCGGCATATTCTCGGGACAGGGATTTTGCAGATACTCGCGGTAGACAAGTCTTGTACACCGGTCAATGATCGTCTTTTCAATCGGCGACAGACCGTCCTTGCCGCCGACGATCAGATCACACAGCGACAGGATAAAGTCGCTTTTCAGATTGATCGGGTTCTCGTCGTCGGAATAGTCGAGGTTGATATCCATCGGATTGATATAATTGGTAGAGTTCTGCGAGATGTCGATGACCTGACCCTGACTTCCGAAACGCTTGACCAGCGGTCCGTACTCATTCTCGGGATCGGCGATAATGATGTCATCCTGCGTGAGCAGAAACACATTGAGCATTTCGCGCTTAGCGGCAAATGACTTGCCGCTGCCGGGTGTCCCGAGGAAAAGACCGTTGGGATTTTTCAGATACTTTCTGTTCGCCATGATCATGTTGTTGGAGATCGTGTTAAGACCGTAATACAGCGCTTCGCCCTCCTGAAACAGCTCACAGGTGAGGAACGGTACAAAGATCGCTGTGCTGCTGGTGGTCATGCCTCGCTCGATCTCGAGCTGATTGACGCCGAGCGCCAAAGAGGACATGAAGCCCTGCTCCTGCTGATAGTCGAGCCGCTTCAAAGCGCAGTTATGCTTCTGCGCAATACCCGAAGCGGAGAAAATATCATTATTGAGCTTCTTCTGCTTCTCGGCGAAGTTCTCAATGATGACGGTGATCAGAAACATTCTCTCGTTACGGCTCTGTAAATCCTCCAACAGATTCTTAGCCTCATCACCGTAGGTAGCGAGGTCGGAAGGAATAATATCCATGTCGTAGCCGGCGCGGACAGCCTTCTTCTGTTCCTCAATCTTCATCTTTTGCAAATCAGACATTTTGCGTTTGATGTTTTTGATTGCCTCCGCCTGATTGATAGACTTGATATGAATATTCACGCTGATCGTGTCATTGAGCTGTAAGAAGTCCGCAAGGAGCTGATCGGACAGCTCGGGAGCGAGGATTTGAAGGAATGAGACCGCGCCGTAGTGTCCGCCGACGCGGAAGCTCCTGCCGTCCTTCGCAAGTGAGAAGCCGGAGGGAGCAATGAAGTCCTTTGTAGAAAGTCCGGTATTTGCGAGATCCTTCCAGTCAAATTTGAGCTTTTCCTGACCGTCAGGGTGAAGCTGGCGGTGAAGCAGACTAAGGCGCTCCTTACCGTCGAGCGACTGCGCCTGTACGCCGAACTTCTTGAAATTCATAATAATATCCGTTTCGATCCTTTCGAGCCTCAGTTTTGCGGTGCGAAGGTCATCAGCCTCGATCCCGAAAGTCAGGTACTTACACTTGGTAATACCGTTGTTGCCCTTTCTGAGCTGACCTTGCAGCATACCGTTGTACTCCTTGCGGGTGTCGTCGTGTTCGTCGCCGACCAACGGTATCTGAATACTCTTTTGAAAATCGCGGATATTGGTACGCTGATTGACCAGCGTGAGCTGCACAGAGATAGATGAATCAAAGTAGTTGAGAAAATCGCAGTAGTTCTCAAATATGAGCGCCTGATCGTCAGCCTGCGCGAGCTGATAGTTTATATCGAAAAACTGTATCGTTTTGTTATACTCCCGCTCACTCACGCGGCAGATACCGTCACGGTACATGTTGATGTATGGAATACTCTGTTGTACGCTCTGCGGCGCCGTTCCGAAAATCTTAGCAAAAAAGCCGTCCTTCTTCTTGGACGGCTTACCCTTGACGCTGCCCCTTGCAGCGTTATTCTGCTTTGATTTAACCTCGGCGCGGAGCTTTTTTTGCTGCTTGATGTTTTGCTGCAATCTTCTTTCCTGATCTGACTGCCGCTTGGTTTTTGCCAATAAACGAATCCCCCTTATCTGAACGGTAAATATTCTGTGTTTTGTACGGTCTCTCCTTAGGCCAGAGCATGAAGCGGAGCCGGTTCTTCAACAGCTTTTCCGCAGGTTGTCCGTCCCGTTCATACATAGCGAATAAGAAGAACGGAGCCATCAGCGCCATCATTAACAGAAGCGCCGGCGTATTGCCGATAACACCCCTCGTCAGAAAATATGTCGGTATCCCGATCACACCCCCGAGAGAGAAACAGATAAGCTGCCGCTTCGTCAGGTTGAAAGCAACCTTTGTCTTGACCTTCGTAAGATCCTTTGGTACGGGTACATATGCCAATCTATCACCTCGATTCCTTATCCCTGCGCGCCGTATCCCCGCGTGTTGACTTCGGCTGTTCCGCCGCTTTACGCTGAGCGTCCCTCAAACGATCATGTACGGATTCGGACTTTGACAAATCATTCCCTTGATTGTCGATTTCCTTCTGAATTCCGGCTATAACATCCTCCCCAAACAAAGTACACTCCGGCCAGCGGTCGGTGAGATATTGTAGAGGATCTTCAAATGTAAGCAGATGATCGATCATGCCTTCATCGAGATTATCTCGCATAAGTTCATCAGCGACATAACTGTACGCCGCCCATGTTGCGGAAATCCTCTCGCCGCGTCGCGCTATCTCATGATCGTCCAACTCTTGGAGAACATGAAAAAAGGTATTCAAGTTGATCTCCAAACGGTCTATCAGCTTAGCTGTCTTTTCTACCAAAGGCAACTCAGGCTCGATCTTCAAAAACCGTTCGTCGGCATGGATCTCTTTGAGCAGATCACAGATAGGCAGTCCCACTTGATGGGTGTTTTCCTCACGGCACCAATAAGCGACTTCCAGCGGATCAACAAACTGTAACAACGCTTCGACCTCGCTTGCGGTGTAATCGTGAACAGCCTTCATGTAATAATGCGTTTCCGAATAGGCTTGCAACTTATAGAGCTCGCCGATGTCGTCCCGCTGCGTCATTTTGGCATGATGTATCAGACTGTCGTCAAGCCGCTCTCTGAGCTGATGTAACGCTTCTTTGAACTCCATATCACGCGCTCCTTTCCGGCATAACGAGGTCACAATCGACCTCGTTGCCCCAAACGTCCCAGCCGGGCGTTTTCTGTCGGGCAAACAGTTCCACACGCGGCAGATCACCCATCAGCATAACGATCTTATCCCGTACCTCGTCGGGCTTTTTGCTATGCTGTTCGATATGCGAGATCACAAACTGATGGATACCGGCGCACCTGCGCTTCGGGCGTCCCTTCATAGCAAGCAAGCATACCTCGGCGTTTGATCGCGTCCAGAAGCCCATCCCATAAAACCATGAATCCGCCTTACGGTTCTGTTTGAGCCATAGAAAGGCGAGAGTACGATATTTGAAGCCCCATGCGTCCATGACCTGAAACGCCTCTTTGAGCTTCGGAAAGGTTGTCCAGAGAAACAGGGCGCAGTCTTTATCTGCAAGCTCCGCGACAGGGAGCTTGCAGATGTCGTCGAGCGTCATCGTCGGGTAATGTTGTTCCGCGCCGCCCTTTACGCTGCGCTGTTCATACCGCCACGGCGGATCGGCGTAGATGATATTGTACTTTTTGCCGTCGGCCATCAGAGACTCTGTTCGCTCTTGCCGGCAGTTTTCTTCGGCTGCTTCTTGACCTTCTCGGCGTTGTCTTTGAGAGTGTCGGTCAGAGAAGGCTTATCCGCGGCGACTCTCGAAGCGTCGAGCGTTTCACGCATTTTGTCGATAGCGGCTTTGTAGCCGTTAATGACCGCCGATACGATCAGGTTGCGGGCGTCCGCGGTGATCGGCTTGAATACGTCGTTGTATTTACCCTGACTGTCCTGCACGGAAGGCATATTGACATACAACCCCTTATCTCCGGTGCAGACGCGGATGTTCTCGACGGCAAAGCTGTCGTTGATGGTGACGGTAGCGAAGCCGAGCAGATTGCCTCGCGGCGTGATCGGACGCACGGTGACGTCGATTTTCAGATCATTCTTGCCCTCAGCCTCGGGCAGTTTTGTTTCTTCCTTATTACTCATAAACAAATCTCCTTTATATTGGAATAAGCGCTAACTAATGCGCTGAGAAAATACTTTTACTTAATGAACCGGTCTTAAAGAGAGCGAAGGCAAGCAGAACGGTATATCCCGCCGTGCCCCAAATAGCGCCGTGTATATTGTCCGACGATGGGATCGTCTGCACCAGCACCGCATAGATAGCCACGCAAACGAGGATTAAGAAGCCTTGAAACGCGAGAGCAAATACGGAACGCAGATAGTTAGTTCCGATCTGACCCCACTCACGATTTGTCATCGTCGAGAACGGGATCGGCGCAAGGCTGACGGTCAGATATATCTCGATCATTCTGCCGTAGACGATTACAAAGATCACGATAGAGAGAATCCACATACACAGATGGATAATATTACTTTCGAGCCACAATCCGATCAGTTCCCATACGCCCATAGCTTCGAGCTTGGAGCGCAGGTCGCCCATAGACGCGCTGACGTCAAGATTATTATTGATAATACCCGCGCCCTGCGTAATGACGTTCTGAGCAAGGTCAAATACCGCCATGACGATTGTAAAGCAGTTCGTCAAGAGGTACGCCGCTACAAAAGTTTTGAATATCCATTTGAATATGTTGAACGTGTCAAAGTCGTGCATGTTGTTTTTCTCCAATATCATTTGGATCAGCTCATACACGAGAACAAAAGTCAGGATCATACCGGCGATAGGAACAACCACACTTTCCGAAAGTGTTTTGATCATACTGAACACATTGCCGTTCCAGCCCTGCGGCGTCTGTCCGACCTGAGACGAGACGTCCGATACCTGACTGTTGACAGAATCAAAAATGCTCTGATACTGACTCTCTACCGCGTCAACCATACCCTCCTTGATCCAGTCGGTTAATGCGTCGATTATCAGCATAGGCTATCAGCTGAATAAGCCCGAGAGCAGAGGGATCAGCGTAGCGCCTACGACGGCGATACCGCCGCCGGCCATGAGCTGCTTCATACCCTGCGACTTCGCGCCGGGATTGTCGTTACCGTAGCCTTCCAGAAGATTGACGACTCCCCACGCGCCTAAGCCTGCGCCGAGTGCAATAACAAGAATTCTCAGAGTGTCGATCGCGCTTGAAAAAAATGCCATTAAATACCTCCTACAAAATGGCTGTCAATGACTGTAAATTGAGTCGAAATTGAGCAACGCGACGCTCGTACAGCCGATTCGCCTGTTGATAACCTGTCATAACCCCTTATAGGCCGTACAACGGTAAATCTGTCTGCTTAGCTGTCATTGACCGCAAATTGACTCGAAATTGACCTGTCTTACCCCTTAGGTCGTAATCAGCGTGTCAAACGCATTTGTCATTGACTGTGAATTGAGCGTAAATTGATAAAAGGTATTTCTATAAATAGAAAGGCCGCTGTCTGCCATAACAGCGGTGCAAGCATTTTGGTTTCTGTTTTTCCTTATCAGGGAGAATCCCTAATGTGCAAAAATGAACCCCCTTATTTTGAATAGTGCGCCAATTCCTCGGCGCTGATTTCATAGTTGATATATCGTTCATCCTTATCCGGTACAAAGCGAGTGGATAAGAACCTCTCTATATCAAAAGCATTTTTCTGATCATAGTCAGACAAATACTTATAATTCGGGTGCTTTGTGATGTCATACTTCTTTGACAAGAAGGGACGCACCCCTCGGATCTGTAACAGACATTTTCCACCGTCCATGACGGCGATCTCGTCCATCGACATCAGATCTTTACCGAGCTTTTGATAGTTCTGTCCGTGACTTTCCTGATTACCCTTCGTCACGCTTTCATTATACAGATCTATCGTTTCCTTACCTAAAAGCGAGTTCCAGCTTTTCAGCGTGGTTTCTTCCTTACCCCCGAGAAACAGACTTGAATCGCAGTTACCGATAATGGTGTCGGCGTTATCCTTATACAGCGCCTTTAGCTGCGACTGCGCCTGCAGCACAAGGCAAGCGGAGATCTCTCGGGAGCGGATCGTCGCCATCAGCCTTTCAAGGTTCGGTATCTGACCGATGTTCGCCGCTTCGTCTATGAGGCAGCGCACATGAACCGGCAGACGGCCGCCGTATTTATCGTCGGCGCGCTCGCACAGTCGGTTGAACAGGATCGAGTAGATCAAGCTGATCAGAAAAGCGAAGGTCCCGTCCGTATCCGACATAATTAAAAACAGAGCCGTCCGCTCGTCTCCGAGCTTGTCTAAATCCAACTCGTCATACATGGTGATCTCTCTGACTTCCTTAATATCGAAGGGTGCCAGACGCGACGCGCAGGAGATCAGGATCGATTTTGCTGTTTTGCCCGCCGCCAGCTTGTACTTCTTATACTGCCTGAGAGCAAAGTGATCGGGATCTTTCTTCTCCAAAGCGTCAAACAGGAGATCGACAGCGTTCTTGAAGTTTTCGTCATCCTCACGAACTTCCATCGCGTTAAGCATTTCAACCAGTGTCGCAAAATTCTGTTCCTCAACCGGCGCTTCATAGTAAATATACCCGATCAGCGCGGTATAGAGCAGCGTTTCGGCTTTCACCCAGAAATCGTCGCCCGCCTTGCCTTCGCCTTTGGTGTTGGCAATAAGGGTAGTGACGATTTTCAAA
>CAJONB010000069.1 GCA_905235715.1 uncultured Ruminococcus sp.
ATTCTATGTTTCCTCCTGTCCTGCACATAAGGAATATCCCCGGAATCAGTCCGCTGAAGACCATCTGCGCAACGAACGGGGTGAGCAGCTCGTGGCGGGACTGGATCCGTCGGACAGACTCAAGCGCCTCGGCAAACCGTGGTGCAGAGTAGTAGGCGGCGACGAGCAACGCCGCAAGCGACCACAAGATGACCATAGGCCATCCGTTAGCCTTCGCGGACTCCCATCCAATCCTAAACGGACCAGGCGTGCGGTCCACGCCGCATTCACAGCTACTTTCTGTCATCGCCTCCATAGTGACGTGAATAATATTCCTCGAATGCATAGTATATCACATTCACGCCAAGGCGGAAGGCCTGCTCGGCGACAGCCTGCGCCCAGAGAGGGTCGCTGTAGCCGAAGGCGTTGACCCCGATGCCCGAGGTCATGTCGATATATTTTTTTCCGTTATCGTCCCAGCACAGCGCGCCGCTGCCTTTCACAACGGCAATATCAAAGCGCTTATAGGTATGGGCGATATACTGATTGTCTGTCGATTTAATGCTCATTCCTTATCCCCCACTACCATTGTACCTGCGCCCTCGTCGGTCAGCAGCTCCATCAAAATGGAGTGCGGCACTCTGCCGTCCATGATAATTACCTGCTGGACGCCTCTGTAAATCGCCTCAATACAGCAGCCGACCTTCGGAATCATACCGCCGTCGATTACGCCCTCCAGGCGGAGCTTCTGCGCTTCGGAAACGGTGATAAGGGGAATCAGGCTGTCGGGGTTGTTCTTATCCTTAAGGATACCCGCGATATCGGTCATCATAATCAGGTTTTCCGCGCCGATTGCACCGGCTATGTGAGCCGCGGCGGTATCGCCGTTGATATTGTAGGCGTTGCCGTCGGCGTCGCAGCCGATGGTAGACACGACAGGAATATAACCCTTTTCAAGCAGGTCGAGAATCGGCTCGGCATTGATGTGAGTCACCGTGCCGACATAGCCGAGGCGCTCGTCCTTCTGCTTTGCTTCAATCAGCCTGCCATCCATGCCGGAAATACCCATCGCGCGGCCGCCCTTGCTCTCAAGAAGATTGACGAGCGTTTTATTGACCTTGCCCGAAAGCACCATCTGGACGATATCAATCGTTTCCTTGTCGGTCACGCGCAGGCCGTCGACGAACTTCGGCTTTTTGCCGAGCTTCGTCATAATATCGTCGATATCGGGGCCGCCGCCGTGAACCAGCACGACCTTGACGCCGATAAGCCGCAACAGGACAATATCCTGCATGACCTGCTCCTTCAGCTCCTGATTGACCATCGCGTTGCCGCCGTATTTGACGACGACGATCTTGCCGCTGTACTTTTTGATATTCGGGAGAGCCTGAATCAGTACCTCCGCCCTCTCCGCGTTGGAAAATTTGTTGCTCATATACCTGTCCTCAATTTCGTATGAATTCGGGTGCGGGTGTCCCGCCCTCAACTCTTCACTCTTCACTCTTCACTCTTCACTCGGTTAAGTGCGGTAATCGCCGTTGATTCTGACGTAATCATAGGTTAAATCACAGCCCCATGCGGTGGACGATATGTCGCCGCTGTTGAGGTCAACGAGGATTTCGATTTCCTTTTCGAGGAGGATTTCCTTTGCGGTTTCCTCACTGAAAGCAACGCCCGCGCCGTTTTTGCAGACGAGGATCTCGCCCTTGCCGCTCCTGAAGCTGACGTCGATTTTCATGACGTCCACATCCGCGCCCGAGTAGCCGATGGCGCACAGCACGCGCCCCCAGTTGGCGTCCGCGCCGAACATAGCGGCTTTCAGAAGCGACGAGCAAATCACGGATTTTGCGACAGTCTTTGCGGTCGCCTCGTCGCGCGCACCGCTGACGATACATTCGAGCAGCTTAGTCGCGCCCTCGCCGTCGCCCGCAATCATGCGGCAGAGTTCGACGGTCACGGTGTTGAGAGCTTTCATAAAGGTCTTGAAGTCCTCGCTGTCATCGGAAATCGCGGGATTGTCCGCCTTGCCGTTCGCGAGAATCACGACCATATCGTTGGTAGAGGTATCGCCGTCGATGGAAAGCATATTAAAGGTGCTTTGGATATCGCCCGAAAGCGCCTTTTGCAGCAGTCCGGGTTCAATCGCGACGTCGGATGTGAGGAACACCAGCATGGTCGCCATATCCGGATGGATCATGCCGCTGCCCTTGGCGATGCCGCCGATGTGGCAGGTCTTGCCGCCGAGGGTAAATTCGACCGCGACCTCCTTCGCGATTGTGTCGGTCGTCATAATGCCGAGCGCCGCCTCGTGGCTGCCGTTCGGATTCAAGCCCTGTACGAGAGCGGGCAGGGCGGCTTCGATCGGCTCCACCGGCAGCGGCAGACCGATAACGCCTGTCGAAGCGACAACGATATCGTCAGGGCTGAGGGACAGCTCCCCCGCGGTCAAACCGGACATCTTTTCGGCGATTTCGATACCGTCGGCATTGCAGGTATTGGCGTTGCCGGAGTTGCAGATAATCGCCTGCGCGATACCGTTTTGCAAATGCTGTTTTGTCACGGTCAGGGGCGCGCCCTTGACCAGATTGGTTGTATATACTGCCGCTGCGGAGCAGGGTACTTCGCTGTATATCAGCGACAGGTCGTTTTTTGATGTATTTTTGCGGATACCGCAGTGCAGTCCGTGGGCGGAAAAGCCCTGTGCGGCGCATACACCGCCTTCAATGGTTTTCATAATACGCTCCAAGTATCGTTTTTCTTTGGCAGCCGGTAGTCGGCGGTCAGATAACCTCGCTCTCCCGGCTCCCGCTGCTTTACAGGTTCAGGTTGCACGCCATGTAGCCGTCGGGTACTACAAGACCTGTCGCCTCGTCTACGCCGAGGACGATATTCATGTTCTGGATCGCCGCGCCCGAAGCGCCCTTGCCGAGATTGTCAAAGCGCGCCACCAGCGTGATACATCCGTCTTTGCCGTAGACAGAAATCACCATATCGTCGCGTCCGCTGTACTTGATTGCGGAGAGGAAGCCGTCCTCGTCGTCCTCGCAGTAGCGAATCAGACCGCAGTGATACTTCTCCTTATAGGCGGCGCGGATATCGTCGATCGTGCCGCTGACGTCGTTACTCGTCAGGCAGACCGTCACCTGCATGCCGCTGTAATAATCCGCGACAACGGGACAGAATACCGGCGCGTGACTCAGCCCGCAGACCTTCATCATCTCGGGAATGTGCTTGTGGTTCTGGGACAGTCCGTACGTCCGCGGCGCGGAAAGCCATACGTCGCGGTCGGATGTTTCGTACTGGGCAATCATGCCGTTGCCGCCGCCGGAGTAGCCCGTCAGCGAGAAGCACGTCAGCCGCGCGTCGGGATAAATCAAGCCGTCCTGTACCAGCGGCTCAACCAGCGCGATAAAGCCGGAGGCGTGACAGCCGGGGTTGGCGATACGCTTGGCGCTTTTAATCAAAAAGCTCTGGCCGTCCAGCTCGGGCATACCGTAGACCCAGTTGTCGTCAACACGGTGCGCGGTGGACGCGTCAATAATGACGGTATCCGGATTTTCAACCAGCTTGACAGTCGCGCGCGCGACGTTGTCGTGCAGGCAGAGAAAAGCGATATCCGCCGCGTTCAGCGCTTCCTTACGCGCGTTTTCATCCTTTCTCAGCTCCTCGGGCAGGGTGAGCAGCTCAATATCCTTCCGGTCCGTAAGGCGGTCGCGAATCCTCAGACCCGCGGTGCCGTAGCTGCCGTCGATAAATACCTTAGCCATTACATTTTCTCCTTACATATTCTATCTGGTTCTCAATCGAGGGTACGGAGGTACCGCCGACGGAGTTGCGCTTGTTTACGCAGGTATAGAGGTCGATATCCCCGTACAAATCTTCTTCAAAAATATCGCTGAATTCTTTGTATTTCTCCAGCGGAAGGCTCTCCAGCACCTGACCGTTTTCGATACAGTAGGCGACGATAGAGCCGGATATTTTATAGGCGGTGCGGAAGGGCAGACCCTTCTTGGTCAGATAATCGGCGAGGTCGGTCGCGTTGATAAAGCCGCGCTGTGCCGCCTTCTTCATATTCTCAGGCTTGACGCGCATGGTGGAAATCATGCCGGTGAACACCTCGAGCGACGTCATAGCGGTATCAACCGCGTCGAACACGCCCTCCTTGTCCTCCTGCATATCCTTATTGTAGGCGAGAGGCAGACCCTTGAGCATGGTCAGCGCCGCCATCAAATCTCCGTAGACACGGCCTGTCTTGCCGCGTACCAGCTCCGCCATGTCGGAGTTCTTTTTCTGCGGCATGATCGACGAGCCTGTCGTGTACGCGTCGGACAATTCGACAAAGCCGAATTCCCAGCTTGACCAGAGGATGATTTCTTCGCTCAGGCGCGACAGGTGCATCATCAGAATCGAGATATCGGACAGCAGCTCGACCACAAAATCACGGTCGGAAACGCCGTCGAGGGAGTTCAGCGCGATATCGTCAAAGCCCAGCTGCTCCGCCTCATAATAGCGGTCGGTGTCGTAGGTGGTTCCCGCGAGGGCGCAGCAGCCGATAGGCGACACGTTGGTTCTGCGCTTGCAGTCGCTCAGTCTGTCCGCGTCGCGCAGGAGCATCATCGCGTACGCCATCAGGTGGTGACCGAACATAATCGGCTGGGCGCGCTGGAGATGGGTATAGCCGGGCATGATTGCCTCTTTATGCTGCTCCGCCTGATCGGTCAGAGCGGCAATCAGGCTGTAGACGCGCCCGGATAGGTCGTCGATGCGGTTCATCAGGTACATCCTCAAATCAAGCGCAACCTGGTCGTTACGCGAGCGGGCGGTATGGAGCTTTTTGCCGACGTCGCCGACGCGCGCGGTCAGCACCTCCTCGACAAACATGTGGATATCCTCGGCGTCACGGTCAACGGCGAGCTTGCCCGAGGTAATGTCCTCGAGAATCCCCGCGAGCGCGTCGCAGAGGACGTCCGCCTCCTCAGGGGCGATAATGCCCTGCTTTGCGAGCATTTTCGCGTGCGCGATGGAGCCTGTGATATCCTCCTTGTACATCCGGCTGTCAAAGCCGATGGACGAATTGAATTCATCCGCTATTTTGCTGGTATCTCCGGCGGTGCGTCCCGCCCACATTTTTGCCATAAAAATCTTCCTTTATATACGCCGTGTGGGTCGGGAGAAAATCCCCGACCCATAGCGATAAATCATTCTGTTTTGTGCGGGCAAAACACGCCCGCAGTTCTTCAGTCTTTACAGGATTGCTGCGCGAATGTCCATCTCACGCAGCACAAATTTTATAAATTGCTATATTCCAAAACGCCTCAGCGTTTCCCTTAACTCTTCACTGATAAAAGCCTTAACTGTTCTTTTTATCCACGACTGCCTGCACCTTGATCGGCAGGCCGTAGAGGTTGATGAAGCCCGCGGAATCCTGCTGGTCATAGTCGGACTCGCCGAAGGTCGCGATCTCCTCGCTGTAGAGGCTGTAGGGGCTGTCAACGCCCGCCTTGATGATGTTGCCCTTGTAGAGCTTGAGCTTGACGTAGCCGGTGACCTTCTCCTGCGTCTTATCGACAAAGGCGGAGAGCGCTTCTCTCAGCGGGGTGAACCACTGACCGTTGTAGACAAGCTCCGCGAAGGTGATGGACAATCTCTGCTTTTCGTGCATAGTCATCTTGTCAAGGCAGATACTTTCGAGGGTTTCGTGCGCCTTGTAGAGAATCGTACCGCCGGGGGTTTCATACACGCCGCGGCACTTCATGCCGACCAGACGGTTTTCAACGATATCGAGCAGACCGATGCCGTTCTTGCCGCCCAACTCGTTGAGCTTCAGGATGATGTTCTTCGCGGACATTTTCTCGCCGTCGAGGGCTACGGGAACGCCCTTTTCAAACTCAATGGTGACGTAGGTCGGCTCGTCGGGCGCGTCGATCGGCGATACGCCCATCTCGAGGAAGCCCTTCTTCTCGTAGGTCGGCTCGTTGTTGGTATCCTCAAGGTCAAGACCCTCGTGCGACAGATGCCAGAGGTTCTTATCCTTGCTGTAGTTGGTTTCGCGGTTGATTTTGAGCGGAATGTTGTGCGCCTCGGCGTACTCGATTTCTTCTTCTCTGCTCTTGATATCCCACTCGCGCCACGGTGCGATGATCGGCATATCCGGCGCGAAGTGCTTGATGGTCAGCTCAAAACGCACCTGGTCGTTGCCCTTGCCGGTGCAGCCGTGACATATCGCGTCGGCGCCCTCCTTGATTGCGACGTCAACCAGCCCCTTCGCGATACAGGGACGCGCGGTCGAGGTACCGAGCAGGTAATCCTCGTAAATCGCACCCGCCTTCATGGTGGGGATGATGTAATCGTCAACATATTCCTCGGTCAAGTCAAGAACGTACAGCTTCGACGCGCCGGTCTTGATTGCCTTTTCCTCCAGACCCTCCAGCTCGTCTGCCTGGCCGACGTTGCCGGAAACAGCGATAACCTCGCAGTTGTTGTAGTTTTCCTTGAGCCACGGGATGATGATAGATGTGTCAAGACCGCCGGAATACGCTAATACTACCTTTTTGATATCTTCTTTTTTCATAGTGAACCTCCGAATGAATATGCAATATCATTTGTTGCTATGGTTAGATTATAGAATAATTATGCACAAGTGTCAAGAATAATCTGCATATTTTTGCGAAGCGGGAGAAAATATCTCCGACTTTGACAAAAACTTGCTTTTATTATACCGAACTTTTGTACATTTATCAAGGGGTATACGCGGAATATTCACCGTTGCACGGGATATACGGGATGTGTTATAATAGCACAAACGGCTGCAAGCGGGGTGAAAGGATGAAAAAGATAACGCTGGGCATACTGGCGCACGTGGACTCGGGCAAGACCACTTTGTGCGAAGCGATGATGTATCTGTCGGGCAACCTCAAAAAGCTCGGGCGCGTCGATCACCGCGACTCGTTCCTCGACACCTTTGCCCTCGAGCGCGACAGGGGCATTACCATCTTCTCAAAGCAGGCGATGCTCACCTGCGGCGATACGCAAATCACCATCCTCGACACCCCGGGACACGTGGACTTTTCCGCCGAAACAGAGCGCACCCTGCAGGTGCTGGACTACGCGATACTGGTCATCAGCGCGACCGACGGCGTGCAGAGTCACACCGCGACGCTGTGGAAGCTCCTGCGAAAATACAACGTGCCGTGCTTCCTTTTCATCAACAAAATGGATTTGCCCGACACCGACCGCGGATACCTGACGGCACAATTGAAAAATAAGCTCAGCGACGGCTGTGTCGATTTCGGCTGTCCCGATACGGCGGAGCTGTGGGAAAATATTGCCCTATGCGACGAAAAGCTGCTCGGCGAATATGACGAAAGCGGCGCCTTGAGCGACAAAAGCATCAATCAGGCAATCCGTGAGCGGAAGGTCTTTCCGTGTCTGTTCGGCTCGGCGCTGAAGCTCGACGGAATCGAGAGCCTGCTCGACTGTATCACGCAGCGCACCGTCATGCCCGCTTACGGAGCGGATTTCGGCGCGAAGGTCTTTAAAATCTCGGAGGACAATCAAAAGAACCGCCTGACCTTTCTGAAAATCACGGGCGGTAGTCTTAAGGTGCGCGAAATTTTGCAGGCAGAGCGGAATACCGGCGGTGAAAAGGTCAATCAAATCCGCGTCTACTCGGGCGAGAAATTTACCGCGATCGACGAGGCGGACGCGGGGACGGTCTGTGCGGTGACGGGAATCAGCTTTGCCCGCCCCGGCGACGGTCTCGGCGCGGAAAAGGATACCGTGTCGCCTGTTCTCCAGCCCGTGCTGACCTACACCCTGATCCTGCCCGACGGCACGGAC
>CAJONB010000070.1 GCA_905235715.1 uncultured Ruminococcus sp.
GCACCTCGAGCTGATTACCAAGGCGCGCGAGGAGGATGTCGGCACCCGCTATCTGATTGAGGGCGGCGAGGAAATTTCCCTCACCGACGCGGGCTGTCCCGACGGCACTACCTTTATCATCCGCGACCTGTTCTATAACGTACCCGCCCGCATGAAGTTCCTCAAGACCGATATGTCGGAGGGCAACGCTGTTTCCAACGTGATTGATAAAATCGCGCTCTCGCACCCCGAGATTGCGATTACCTATATCCGCGACCAAAAGCAGTCGCTCCGTACCTCGGGCGACGGAAAGCTTTTGTCCGCAATCTATGCGGTTTACGGCAGAGAATTCGCGAATTCGCTGATTCCCGTCGACTACACCCTCGGCGGTATCCGCGTGTCGGGCTACATCAGCCGTCCCGAGTACACGCCCGCCCCAACCGCAATATGCAGAACTTTTTCATCAACAACCGCTTTGTCATATCCAAGACCGCGATGGCGGCGATTTCCGAGGCGTGCAAGGGCACCGTCATGGCCGGAAAATTCCCCTCCTGCGTGCTGAATATCGAGCTGTCCTATAACGCTGTCGACGTCAATGTCCACCCGACAAAGCTCGAGGTGCGCTTTGTCAACGAGCGCCCCGTATTCGACGCGGTGTATCATGCGGTCAAGACTGCTTTGCAGGACGGCGAACAGCGGATTGAAGCGACCTTCAAGCCGCAGCAGGTGCGCGTGAATCCCTTTGAAATGGCGAAGAAGGTGTTCCGCGAGCGCGACGATGAAGCCGCCGCGAAAGCAAAATCACCCGCGAAGAAAGCGCCCTTGAAGGATGATTCCGACGAGCTGCTGCGACTGCTTGACGAGCCTGTTGTCACCGCCCCGAAGCCCGTGCAGGATGCCGTGACCTTTGCCGACGCAAAGCCGCCGGCTGCCGACCCCTACAGGGAGCATCTTGAGGCAAAGCGCGTGGAGCCTGCGGCTGCCGGGGAACAGCCTGCCGCAGCGGAAAAGCCGGTGGAAGAGGCAAAAGCGGAGCCTGCTTTTGAGCCTGCTCCGCCCGCAGAGCCCGCGCCGCTGATTGAGACCGACGACAACGGCTACCGCTATATCGGCGAAGCCTTCAAGACCTATATCATTATCGAGAAGAATCCACGCGAGCTGCTGCTGATTGATAAGCACGCCGCCCACGAGAGGATTATCTATGAGAAGCTGAAAAAGGAAAAGGGCAGCGGTTATTCCCAGCTGTTGCTGACCCCGGTTACCGTCACCCTCAACAAAATTGATTATAACTCCGTGATAGCCGAACCTGAGGTGTTCTCCGAGGCGGGCTTTGATATCGACGACTTCGGCAACGGCTCGATTATCGTCCGCAGCGCGCCCCAGTATCTGCCGCTCGGGGACATCGAATCCTCCGTAATAGAGATGGCGGGCTATCTCAGTGAAAATAAAAAAGAAATCCGCTCCGAAAAAATGGACTGGATTTATCACAATGTTTCCTGCCGCGCGGCAATCAAGGGCGGCAACACCAGCACCGACGAGGAGCTGATTGCCCTCGCAAAACAGGTGGAGGACGAGGACGTGCGCCACTGTCCGCACGGCAGACCCGTCTGCATTGTCATTAAAAAGCATGAGCTGGAACGCCAGTTCGGCAGGGTATAATATGTGTAAGATACCCGTAGCCGCCGTCGTAGGCCCCACCGCGTCGGGTAAAACCGCATTGTCGGTTGAGCTGGCGCTGCGCCTGAACGGCGAGATTATCTCCGCAGATTCCATGCAGGTGTACCGGCACATGGATATCGCGACCGCCAAGCCTGCCGAAGCGGAAAAGAAGGGCGTGCCGCACTATCTGATGGACTTTCTGGAGCCGTCGGAGGAATTCTCCGTCGCGCGCTTCTGTGAGCTTGCGAAGCCGCTGATTGCCGATATTCACGGCAGGGGAAGGCTCCCTATTATCGCGGGCGGCACCGGACTGTATGTGGACTCTCTGCTCGGCAACGTCAGCTTTACAGAGAGCGATACAGATTCCGCGCTCAGGAGCGGGCTGCAGCAGGAGCTGGAGGAAAAGGGACTCGACGCGATGCTGGAGCAGATCCGCGGCTTTGACCCCGATTCTGCCGAGCGGCTTTCCGCCGGCAGAAATCCGAAGCGGATCCTGCGCTGTATCGAGGTCTACCGCGCTACAGGCATGACCCAGACACAGCTCAATATCGCTCAGACTGCTTTGCCCTCGCCGTATCATGCCGTCAAAATCGGCTTGACTGCCGCCAACCGCGATTTTCTCTACGGGCGTATCAACCGCCGTGTAGACATCATGCTCGAGAACGGCTTGCTTGACGAAGCCCGCGCCTTTTACGGTGCGCAGAACGGTGCGACCTCCGCCGCCGCTATCGGCTATAAGGAGCTTTTGCCGTATCTCAGGGGCGAGCTGCCGCTCGACGAATGCGTCGAAAATCTGAAACGCGCTACCCGCCGTTATGCCAAGCGCCAGCTGACATGGTTCCGCCGCGACCCCGAAATCCATTGGTTTGAAATCGACCGTATGAGCTTTGATGAGATTCTCGGCTCTGCGTTACTCTTATTAAAGGACTTGTAGTTATGGATAAGTCACAAAACCGCAAAAAAATCATCAAACGAATCCTTATCGGTATCGCTATCGCTCTGGTGCTGGCGTATATCGTCTTTCTGTTCGTCACCACCAACTTTTTAGGCTCGAACAATATCTCCACCGAGATCACCTATCGCGCGACTGCCGAGGATATCGTCAAGTCGACGGGCTTGGTCGTCCGTGACGAGGAGTATGTCACCTCCGGCGCCTCGGGTGTTTTGGTCTATGAAGTGTCGGACGGCGACAAGGTCACCGGCGGCGGTACGATTGCTACGGTGTATGATAACGAGCAGGACGTCACTTCGCTTCAGAGAATCAAGGAAATTGACGAGAAGCTGGAATACCTGTCTTCCCTCAGCGGCGCGTCCAACACGGTCAACGTCGGCATCGACACCATCGACAGCCAATTAAACGACAAGCTGATTTATCTTGAAAAGCAAATCAATTCCCGCGCCTTTGATAATATCGGAGCAGCGGAGGAGGATTTGATGACCTCTATCTACCGCAAGCAGGTGATAACCGGTCAGCAGGGAAACTTTGCGGATAAAATTGCCGAGCTGGAAGCAGAACGCACAAGCCTGCAATCCTCTACGGGTACGCCCGCAGGCATCATCAAATCCGAGTCCTCGGGCTATTTTGTTTCATCCGTCGACGGCTATGAAAAGTCGGTCGACGTCAGCAAGCTGGACCGTATGACCTACAGCGACTTTGAGAACATCAAGCCCGACGACTCCGAAAAGCCCGGCTGTATCGGCAAGATGATCAAGGGAGTTAACTGGTATTTGATTTGTCCCGTTACCGTCGATGAGGCGGCGAATATCAGCCGAAACAGCGAGTCAATCACCGTCCGGATGCCTTATGCGATGAACGAGAATATCCCCGCAAAGGTGCTGTCCGTTAATCCATCCGCCGACGGCGAGAATACCATCGTTGTATTACAGTGCAATTATATGAACAGCAATATTTCCCACGTCCGCAAGGAGCCTGTCGAGATTGTCGTCAGCTCCTATGAGGGCTTGAAAATCAGCAAGAAGGCGCTTCACGACGATGTTGTTGAGCGCACCGTCACCGACGATAACGGTAACGAAACCACCGAGACCGAGACCGTACAGGGCGTGTATGTCGAGTACGGCAACGAGCTGGTATTCAAGCAGGTGGATATCACCTTCTCGGGCGACGATTATATTATTTGTAACGAAACGCCCGCCGACGGCGTACTGTTCAACGGCTCGACGGTGACGCTTTATGATAAGGTAGTAACAGAAGGAGGAGACCTGTTCAATGGCAAGCTCATTCAGTGACGTAGAATATAATTATCAAAAAATTTGCGAGAATATCGCCCGCGCGGCGGAAGCTGCCGGCAAAACCGCCGAGGATATCACCTTCCTCGCGGCGACAAAAACCGTCGACGCGCCCACGATCAACCACGCGATTTCGCTGGGACTGCGCTATATCGGCGAGAACCGTGTGCAGGAGCTGCTCAGCAAGTACGGCGACTATGACCTCGACCGTGCGTCCCTGCAGTTTATCGGTCATTTGCAGAGCAACAAGGTGCGCCAAATCGTCGGCAAGGTCGATTTGATTCAGTCCGTCGATTCCGTCAAGCTCGCGCGTGAAATCGCCCGCTGCTCTGAAAAGCTCGGGATTTCCACCGACATCCTTATTGAGGTAAATATCGGCAGGGAGGAAAATAAGTCCGGCGTCATGCCCGAATTACTGCCCGAATTGCTTGATGAAATCCGCGAAATTCCCTCGATTCATGTGCGCGGATTGATGGCAATTCCGCCGATTTGTGAAAATACACAAGAAATTTGTAAATTTTTTGATAAAATGCGGCATATCTTCCTTGACATTAAGGGCAAAAAAATAGATAATATATCTATGGATGTATTGTCGATGGGTATGTCCGGCGATTATGAAGAGGCAATCAAGTGCGGCGCTACGATGGTCAGGGTCGGTTCGGCTCTGTTCGGCGCGCGCAATTACAATTGAGAAATTGCACGATTGTCTGAGCATCGCGAGCAACGAATTTAAATTATATTTACGATAGATTTTTAATCAGGAACAAACAATTCAAAAACGGAGGAAACTGAAATGGCAGGATTTGTAGACAAGTTCAAGCGTATGTGGGACGCACCCGACGACGAGTACGAGTATAACGAGTACGGCTACTCGGATTCGCCCGAGGAAGAGGAAGAGCAGGATTCTTCCCGCCGTTCTTCTTCGCGATATGACGACTTCGACGATATCGAGCCGTCGCGCGATTCCGGTCGCCGCAGCAACAAGGTCGTCAATATCAGCGCGACCGCAAAGCTGTCCGTCGCGATTTTTAAGCCCGAACGCTTCGGAGAGGAAACCCGCAATATCGCCGACGAGCTGATCAAGACCCACACCGTCGTTCTGAATCTTGAGAACACCAACAAGGATATGGCGCGCCGCATTATCGACTTTCTGTCCGGCGTAGCGTATGCCAACCGCGGTAAAATCAAAAAGGTCGCTACCTCCACCTTCATTATCATTCCGAACAACGTCGACCTGACCGGCGACGATTTGTTGGATGAACTCGAGCACAGCGGCGTTTATTTCTAAACGACTTGGGATATACTAATACCGCCGGGGATAAGCTGCTGCTGTCCAAGGCGTATGACGCGATAGAGCTTTCCGAACGCAGCTCCCGTCCGCGGTTTTTGGGCTTTCTCAACGAGCATGAGCTATCCTACCTGCGGGCGAATATCTCGCCGAAGCGGGATGTAGGCTATTTCGGTGGCTATCCCGACGCCGTTCGTGTGATGCTCGGCGCGGGCGCTGAGGAGTATGATTATCCGATTGTCGCGCTCGAATTCACCTATAAGCCCGAATTCGATTTGCGCCACCGCGACTTTTTAGGCTCGTTGATGGGCTTGGGGCTCAGACGCGATACTATCGGCGATATCCTGTGCGGGCAGGGCCGCACCGTCGTGTTCGTCCGCGAGGACGCAGCGGATTTTGTCCTCTCACAGGTCGATAAAATCGGCAGGGTGGGAGTAAAGACCGGCTATGCCGACACGGCAGAGCTTCCCGTACCGGACGACACCGAGGAGCTGAGCCTTACCGTCAGCTCCCTGCGGCTGGACGCCTTTGTCGCCGCCGTCACGAATCTCTCGCGCGAGAAAGCCGCGCGCCTGATAAAATCCGAGCTGGTCATGGTCGACCATGTCACAGTCACCGACGTTTCGCAGAACCTTTCTGAGGGCGCGACCGTCACCATCCGAAAATACGGTAAATATGTTTTGTCAGCAAATCTCGGACTCTCCCGCAAGGGCAGGCTGCGAGTATCTGTCAAACGCTTTAGATAGGAGTGCATTACAATGTTAAGTATCGAAGAAATCAAGGATGTCAAATTCCACAAAGCAGGCAAAAACGCATATAATGTTGATGATGTAGAGGCTTTCATCGACGACGTTATCGCGACCGTCGAGGAGCTTCAGGCAGAGAACAAGGAGCTTGTCAGAAAGATGGGCGTTCTCGCCAAGAAAATCGAACAGTACCGCGAGGACGAGGAAACCGTCCGCAACGCGCTGATTACATCCCAGAAGCTGTCCGATAATACGATAAAAGAGGCGAACAACAAGGCTTCCTATATCATCAAATCCGCGGAGAAGAAGAGCCGCACCATCCTCACCGAGGCTGAGATGGCTACCGAGCGCGAGAAGGATAAGTTCGAGTCCCTCCACGCCGAGACCGCGCAGCTCCGCAAGGAAATTATCGCCCTGTACAAAAAGCACCTCGCTGTCGTTGAGGAATTCCCCACCGAGGATGACGTCAAGGCAAAGCGCGAGGAGCTCGACGAAAAATATCCCTTTGAGCCGATTGAGAACATCATCCCCGAGGACGCCGACGACATCGAGGAGGAGATGGTTCAGGCAGCCGAGCCCGCTGAGAAAAAGGCTGAGGAAAAGACAGACGCAGTTGACGAGCCGACCGTGCGCGTCGAGGTCAAGCACGATAACTCCGGCAAGTTCGAGGGTCTGAAATTCGGCGACAACTATGATGTAGAATAATTCTTTGTAAGAATTATATGCAGGGACGACCATTGGCTGTCCGAAAGGCAGTTGTATGATTTGCGGTACGGTTTATCCGCAATAAAAACATAACTTTCCACACTGACCGTCAGCTCGATTCCGGGCTGACGGAATAGTTGTGTATAGGCTCCCTTTGATAAAGGGCGCTGTCAGCGAAGCTGACTGAGGGATTGTATCATGCCGGAGGCGGCTGACCGATTCCCTTAATTCTGTATTTGGAGTGTATGAAAATGTCACAGGATTATAATGCGACGCTTAATCTACCGAAAACCGACTTTCCCATGCGCGGCGGTCTGCCTCAGTCCGAGCCCAAGACCCTTGCGCGCTGGGAGGAGGAAAAGGTATATGATAAGCTGATTGAAAAGAACGAGGGCAAGCCCCGCTACATTCTCCACGACGGCCCTCCTTACGCCAACGGCGACATCCATCTCGGACACGCGCTGAACAAGATTCTCAAGGATTTTATCGTCCGCTATAAGAATATGGCGGGCTTCCGGTCTCCGTTTGTGCCCGGCTGGGATACCCACGGTCTGCCGACCGAGCTGAAGGCGCGCGCCAAGGCGGGTATCGGCTCCTCCGCCGATATTTCCGTCGTCGAGCTGCGTAAGCTCTGCGAAGAATTCGTCAAGGGCTATGTCAATGACCAGCGCGAGCAGTTCAAGCGCCTCGGCATCATCGGCGAGTGGGACGACCCCTATATCACCCTGAATCCGCATTTTGAAAAGGAGCAGATCAAGGTGTTTGCCGAGATGGCGGATAAGGGCTATATCTACAAGGGATTAAAGCCGGTTTACTGGTGTCCCGAGTGCAAGACCGCGCTTGCGGAAGCAGAGGTCGAGTATGCCGAGGATTCCTGTCATTCCATCTATGTCAAATTCCGCGTCACCGACGACCTCGGCAAGTTCTCCGCAATGGGCATCGACCCGTCTAAGGTCAGCTTCGTTATCTGGACGACGACCACCTGGACGCTGCCCGCGAACCTTGCCCGAATCAATGCCGGCACTTTCTTTGGATGCCATTCTCTGAGCGCTATAACCGTTCCCGACGGCGTAACTCGCATCGAGAACTCCGCCTTCGAAAACTGCTATAGTCTGAATACCGTCAATCTGCCCAAGAGCCTGAGCTACATTGGCAACAGGGCCTTTGCTACCAACTACAAGATGACGGAGATCAACATCCCCGACTCTGTTACGGAAATCGGAAGCGAGGCTTTCTCTGACTGCACCGCGCTGACCTCCGTGACCCTGTCCCGCGGCCTGATCAAGTTCGGACACTATGAAATTTATGACTCCAACAACAAGTACAGCGACCCATCCATCTTCAATAAGCGCGACAATTTGGTTTGCTACGTCTACGAGGGGAGCGAGGCTCTGAATTATTGCAAATTCCAGGGTATCCCCTACGTGGTGACCGAAAAGCCCGCCCCCATCCCCGCCATCGACATCGCCGGCAGCAAGTTGGAATCCATCGCCGACCAGGTCTACACCGGCAGGTCGCTCAAGCCCGAAG
>CAJONB010000071.1:0-1762 GCA_905235715.1 uncultured Ruminococcus sp.
ATCCAAGCTGCTCCTGCCGTTCCTGCGGCTCAAAAGCATGGACGATTATTCCGCGTCCTACGACAAGGCGACGCGCAAATATGAGCATACAGACAGCCATACAATCATGGTACCCGCGACCGACCACATCTATCGCGATGCTATGCCGCGCGAGTGGTTCACCGAGGTGATTCCGTGGCAGTTTGACGGCGTGGACACCTTTATGCCGAAGGGGTACGACGGCTTCCTCAAAATCTGGTACGGCGAGGACTATATGACCATGCTGCCGCTGTGCAGGCAAAGCCCCTACCACGATTACTACCGCCTCGACCTCGGCACGCACATTCCCGACGCCGCAGCAATTCCGTTCGACTTTTCGGGGGAATTAATTCAGCCTTCCCCTCGGGGGGAAGGTGGCTCGGCTTTGCCGAGTCGGATGAGGGGCTGACCTCTCCTCAAAACCATTCTGCAAAGAATCGGGTATATTTCTATTTTCTCGGTAAACTTGTCCGACAAACTGATTACGGGGTAAAAGCAACAATGTCTGCCCCTCATTCGTCGCCGTTCGGCGACACCTTCCCCCCGAGGGGAAGGCTTTAACTGTTATCCACAAAGGAGCGATGACATGATTTTCGCAGTTATTTTAGCGGGCGGAACAGGCTCGCGCATGGGCTCGAACGATATGCCCAAGCAGTTCCTTGAAATCAAGGGCAAGCCCATCATCAACCATACGATTGAAAAATTCCTCCCGAACCCCCGCTTTGAGAAGATTATCGTCCTCTCGCCGAAGGCGTGGGTGCATCACACCAAGGAGATCATCCGCAAATACACGGGCGATGACGACCGTATCGCCGTGATTGAGGGCGGCGCGACCCGCAACGAAACCATCATGAACGCGATTGCGTATATCGAGCGCAGCTACGGTCTTGACGACGACACCGTTATCGTCACCCACGATTCGGTGCGGCCGTTCCTAACCCACCGCATTATCGAGGAAAATATCGAGGCGGCGCTGCGCGACGGCGCGTGCGATACCGTCATTCCCGCGACCGACACGATTGTCGAGAGCGAGGGACAGACCATCTCCGCGATTCCCGACCGCAGAAAAATGTATCAGGGGCAGACCCCCCAGAGCTTTAAGGCAAAGCTCCTGCGCGATACCTACATGAGCCTGAGCGACGACGAAAAGGAGATTCTCACCGACGCGGCAAAAATCCTCGTCATGAAAGGAAAAAAGGTCAGTCTGGTGCAGGGCGAAACCTTCAATATCAAAATCACCTATCCCTACGATTTGAAAATCGCACGCTCACTGTTAGAGGAAGAAACCGATGATTAATACGATTTACCGGCTGCGCTCCCCGAGGATGTTTGAGATTGCGTTCGACGACCTCAGCCTCGACGGCGGCGTTATTGTGCGGCCGACCCACCTCTCGATTTGCAACGCCGACCAGCGGTACTATCAGGGCACGCGCGACATCCGCGTGCTGAGAGAAAAGCTGCCGATGGCGCTGATCCACGAGGGAATCGGTCAGGTCGTTTTTGATAAAAGCGGAACATTCCGCCCCGGCGACAGGGTCGTCATGGTGCCGAACATTCCCTGTGAGGACGACCCCTATATCGCTGAAAATTACCTGCGTACCAGCAAATTCTGCGGCAGCTCCGCGGACGGCTTTTTGCAGGAATACGTCTGCATTGAGCCGGAGCGTCTGGTGCTGCTCCCCGACGGACTTGACCCCGACGTTGCGGCGTTCACCGAGCTTGTCAGCGTAAGCGTTCACGCAAT
>CAJONB010000071.1:1812-9515 GCA_905235715.1 uncultured Ruminococcus sp.
CGGCGTATGGGGCGACGGCAACCTCGCCTTTATCACCTCGCTGCTGCTCAAAAAAATACTGCCCGGCAGCCGCGTGTATGTGTTCGGCATCAGCCGCGAAAAGCTCGCGGACTTCTCCTTTGCCGACGGCACGTACCTGACGACCGACGTACCTGCGTCGCTCACCCTCGACCATGCCTTTGAGTGCGTCGGCGGCAACGGCTCGCCGGTTGCGATAGAGCAGATTATCGACCTGATCCGCCCCGAGGGAACCATCTCCATCCTCGGCGTGAGCGAATACCCCGTGTCCGTCAACACCCGCATGATTTTGGAAAAGGGGCTGAGGCTCTTCGGCACCAGCCGCTCGGGAAAAGCGGACTTCCGCCGCACGGTGGCGCTGTACCGCGACTGTCCCGAAATCCCGATGTACCTGAGCAGGCTCGTCGGCAACACCGTCGAGGTCAACGCCTTTCCCGATATCAAAAAAGCGTTTGAGACCGATACCAAAAAAGCCTTCGGCAAGACAATTTTACATTGGAATCTATAAGAAAAAGAACTCCCCTGAGCGTATACTCAGGGGAGCTTTATTATTCTTATTCAGAATTATTCTGCTGACTGAAACGTAAACTTCTCGCCGTTGTAGTCACAGATAAGGGGCTTTGTGCTGTCGAAGTCCGCTTCGAGCATCCGCTCGGAAAGCGCGTCCTCGATATTCGTGGTGATTGCGCGGCGGAGGGGTCTTGCGCCGTAGGCGTCGTCAAAGCCCTCGTCGGCAATCTTCTCGACCGCCTTATCGGTGAAGCTGACCTTCACGCCGAGGGAGTCAAGGCGCTTGCTCAGAGTTTCGAGCATCTTGCCCGCGATCTCCTTGATTTCATCCTTCGTCAGCTTGTTGAACACGATAATATCGTCCACGCGGTTGAGGAACTCGGGGCGGAACACCTGCTTGAGCTCGTCCATCACGAGGTCGCGGATGTTGACATTCTCTGCGTTGTCCTCCTTATCGCCGAAGCCGAGCGCCCTTTGCTTCTCGCTGATTCTGCGTGCGCCGATATTCGAGGTCATGATGATGACGGTGTTCTTGAAGTCGACCGTGCGGCCCTGACTGTCGGTCAGACGGCCGTCCTCGAGGATTTGAAGGAGCATATTGAACACATCGGGGTGCGCCTTCTCTATCTCGTCAAAGAGGATGACGGAATAGGGCTTGCGGCGAACCGCTTCGGTCAGCTGACCACCCTCGTCGTAACCGACATAGCCGGGAGGTGAGCCGACCAGACGCGACACGGTGTGCTTTTCCATATACTCGGACATATCGAGACGGAGCATGGCGTTTTCGTCGCCGAACATCGCCTGTGCGAGCGCCTTGCAAAGCTCTGTCTTGCCGACGCCTGTCGGGCCGAGGAAGATAAACGAGCCTGTCGGACGCTTCGGGTCCTTGATGCCGACTCTGCCGCGGCGAATCGCTTTCGCGACGGCGCTGACAGCTTCGTCCTGACCGACGACGCGCTCATGCAGAATCTTTTCCATATTCAGCAGGCGGTCGCTCTCCTCTCTCGTCAGCTCGACGACGGGAATCTTTGTCCACGCGGACACGATTGCCGCGATATCCTCGGCGGTTACCTCGCCGGAATTCTTCTTGCTGCGCTCCTGCCAGTCGGCTTTTGCCTTGTCGAGGCTCTCCTTGACGTTCTTCTGCTCGTCACGCAGGGACGCTGCGCGCTCAAAATCCTGTTCGTTGACAGCGGCGGTTTTCTCCTGCTCCATCTTCTCGTACTCCGCCTCGAGGTCTTTGATTTCCTCGGGGTAGGTCAGCTCGGATAAGCGAACCTTGGAAGCCGCCTCGTCAATCAGGTCGATTGCCTTGTCGGGCAGATAGCGGTCGGCGATATAGCGGGAGCTGAGCTTGACGGCGGCGTCGATTGCCTCGTCGCTGATTTTCACCTTGTGGTGCGCCTCGTAACGGTCGCGCAGTCCCTTGAGGATCTCAATCGCGTCCTCCTCGCTCGGCTCGCCGACGGTGACGGGCTGGAAACGGCGTTCAAGCGCCGCGTCCTTTTCGATATACTTGCGGTATTCCTCGAGCGTGGTCGCGCCGATGACCTGAAAATCACCGCGCGCCAGCGAGGGCTTGAGGATATTTGCCGCGTCGGCGCTGCCCTCGGCAGAGCCTGCGCCGATAATCGTATGCAGCTCGTCGATAAAGAGGATAACGTCCTTGCTCTGCTTGACCTCGTCGAGCGCGTTCTTGATACGCTCCTCAAAGTCGCCGCGGTACTTGGTGCCTGCGAGCATACCCGTCAGGTCGAGCGCTACGACGCGCTTGTCGCGCAGATGCTCGGGAACCTGACCGTCGGCGATTTTCAGCGCCAAGCCCTCGGCGATAGCGGTCTTGCCGACGCCGGGTTCGCCAATCAGGCAGGGGTTGTTCTTGGTGCGGCGTGAGAGGATTTGGATAATCCGCTGGATTTCCTCTTCTCTGCCGATTACGGGGTCAATCTCGCCCTTCTTTGCCGCCTCGGTGAGGTCGCGCGAGAAGCTGTCGAGGGTTTTGGTGGAGCCGTCGCCCTTGGCGGCACGGTCTCCGCCCGCAGGCTCATAGCTGTCGTCGGAGCTGTTGCCCAGCTTATCGCCGAGAACATCCGCGATACCGCGAGGCGATACGCCCAGCCCGGCGAGATAACGAATCGCGTAGCTGTCGCGGTCGGAAATCAGCGCGAGCAGCAGATGCTCGGTGCCGACATAACCGGAGCCCATACGCGAGGAATACATCATCGCGTTCTGCATAACGCGCTTGGTGCGCGGGGTAAAATCATCGGGGGTGAGGCTTGTGGGAGCGCCGCCCTCGCCGGAGCCTTCGCGTATCAATTCTTCTACTTTATCCGCGGTAACGCCGCTGTCGCTCAAAGCGGCATAGGCGACGCCGCTGTTTTCCTTACAAAGCCCGAGCAGGATATGCTCAGAGCCGATATAGGTGTGTCCCATTTCCTCGGCGGCTTCAATCGCGAGGTTCAGGGCAGTATTCGCTTTTTCGGTAAAACCTTTAAAATTGTATTTCATATTATAACCTTCCTTCCCTTTTCGTTTATTCAATTTGTATTCGGGTGCGGGTGTCCCGCCCCTCACTCTTCACTCTTTACTCTTCACTTTTCACTTAGTTAAATCTCTCTCTGATCAGCTCGGCACGCTTGATATCCCTCTCCTGAGGGGTCATCTCCTCGCCGTATTTTGTCATAATGGAAGCAGGCTGTATCTCCACAATCAGGCGGTCGATGCTGTCGGTGCTCAGGGTGTTGAGCTTTTTGGACGCAACGCCCAGGCGCACCAGCGACAGCAGGTTCATCGCCTCGCCGTGATCCATTACCAGAGCGGTTTTCAGCACGCCCAGCGCACGCGCAATCTTATCCTCGACCTCAATCTTGCCGAGCAGATTTTCGCGCGCCTTCATCTCCTGTGCAATCAGCTGGGAGGTGATATTCTTCAGGTTCGCAATCGCCGCTTTCTCGGAAATACCGAGGGTGACCTGATTGCTGAGCTGGAAGAACGCGCCGACAGGCTTCGTGCTTTCGCCGTACAGTCCGCGGATGGTCAGACCCAGCTTGCTGAGATTCGCGCCGATTCTGTGAACGGCTCCCGTAATATCGAGCGCAGGCAGATGGAGCATCACCGACGCGCGCATTCCCGTGCCGAGGTTGGTCGGACACTGGGTCAGGTAGCCGAGCTGCTTATGGAACGCGAAGTTCAGCTCCTTTGACAGCTCATTGTCGAGCTTGTCCGCCAGCGCGTAGGCTTCCTCAAGCTCAAAGCCGTCGCGAAGCACCTGCAGGCGGATATGATCCTCCTCGTTTACCATGACGGACACGGTGTTGTCGTCGCTGAGGAACACCGCTCTGCCCTTTTCTCCGCTCACAAAGTCGGGGCTGATCAGGTGGCGCTCCAAAAGCGCGACCTTCATGGTATCGGAAGCCGTATCGAGATCGATGCGGTGGAATTTGACGTCAAGCCCCTTCAACGCGCCGTCGACCTTTTCGACGATTTCCTGCGCCTTGTCGGCGGTCAGGCGGTTCGGGAACGGATAGTCGCTGAGGTTGCGCGCGAGGCGCACTCTGGTGGATACAACCGCTTCGCTCATTTTATGCCTCCATCTCTTTAATCTTGTCGCGCAGCTCTGCCGCACGCTCAAAGTTTTCGTCCTCAATCGCCTGCTTTAACTGCGCCTTGAGGTCGTCTACGGACGCGCCCTTCTTCTCACCGGGCTGCTCGTCCTCAACTGCTTCGTACTCGATCACGGGATGCTTACCGATATGCTCGGTGTTGCCGTGGATGCTGCGGATGGTCGGCATCAGCTCGCCGAAGAAGGTATCATAACATTCGCTGCAGCCGACCTTGCCGGTGCGCTTGATATCCTCCATCGTGCTGCCGCACAGTCTGCAGTGGGTCGCGCCCGAACGGGCAGGTAATGCTGCGCCGAGGAAGGAGCCGAGCAGACCGCCGAAATCAGCGGCAAAATCGGGGAACATGGAATCGTAGCCCAGCTCATGGGCACATTCGGAGCAAAGGGTGTATTCAGCGTACTCGCCGTTAATCATTGTTTTGACATGGGTTGTAGCTTCATTTTTCTGACAGTGTTGACATAACATGGTAATTCCTCCTTAAATTCTGATTCTCTCTGAATTTTATCATATACCTTGCGGATAGTTTGTTTCTATCCGTCGAGAAGCGTGAGAAGCATATTTTTGAATACCGTCGCGCGAATCGAATCGCGGTACTGCTGGGGGACGTCCTTATACGCCCTCTCGCCCAGCGCCGCCGCCATCAGCTTCGCCGTGCGCCCGTCGATGATGTCGCGCTCGAGCATATTGTTCAGCATGACCTCGGCGGTCGCCTTATCGAGCGAATTGCCGACGGAGTTGACAATGTGCATGATCGCGCCGTCGCGGGTGGTGTTGATTCGTGTGATACGGATGTAGCCTCCGCCGCCGCGGCGGGATTCGACGATGTAGCCCTGCTCGGGCGTAAAGCGCGACGTAATTACATAATTGATTTGGCTGGGTACACATCCGAGGGTGGTCGCAAGCTCGTTGCGGCGGATTTCCGCCTCGCCGTCCTGCTCCTCCAGAATATCGTTGATGTACCGCGCCACTAAGTCACTCATACGCATTTTACTTACCTCTTTTCGGAGTTTGCCGGTAGTCGGTAGTTGGTAGTGATTCGTTGCTGCGGGAGGACTTTGTCCTCACCTGATTCTCAACTACTAAATACTGACTTTTCCTGACCTTTGACTACATTGTACATCATTGGTCAAAGAAAGTCAAGGTCAAATTTAAATATTCACAAATTGTTCATAATCAAAAGGGCGGTGCATTTCTGCACCGTCCTCGGTAGGGGGATTTTCTGTTTTTTTATATTATTTTTCAGCGTCCGGCAATCCGGTTCTGGATTCGCGTAGCGTCCATAACGGTAATCTCGCCGTCACTGTCAGCGTCGGCGTAGGCAGTGGAATACCATGGGCTTGTTCCTGTCATTTCGGTATAGACATCTTCCTCGGGAAGCTTATCAAGCTCGGCGAGGCTGCGCTGAATCAGGGTCGCGTCGAGAACCGTCAAATCCTTATCGCCGTCCGCGTCGCCGACGGGTCGCCCGATACGCAGTTGAGACATCGCTTCAAGGAGACCGTCATAAGCGTCGGTACACACATTCTCGATTGGATAAAACGTATCCGACATCGCGTCATACACATAGTAGGCGTAATCCTCTACACCCGGCGCGCGCCACGAGAGCACCCTGTCGCCGAAAACAATCGAGGCGACAACCTCCCACGGTTGTAAGAAGAAGCCGTAAAATTCCGCGTGTATCAGCGTCCAGCCTCTGCCGGTATACAGCTCCTCATAATTACGGTACTCAGACCTTTCGCCGTAATGAGGCGTTTCGTCATCGTTACATTTAACAGCCTTCTTTTTCTCATACATCCACTTTTCGAATTTTTCGCTGACGGTCATCGGGTCTTCGGTCGGCGGATCGAGCGGCTCGGTGGAAGCCTCATAGTAAACCGAACCGACCTCGGGCAGAGCGGCGACGTCCAAAACCTTGCCGGCTGTGGTATGGATAAATACCATCGGGGTCAGCGTCATCGGGGTGATTTCCACACCCTCAACAGCCGCAGCGATCCGTTCTGTATATTCTTTGTTTTTGGCGGAGGTATAGGCTTTTCTTTTTCCTCTCATAAGCGTCAGATAGGCGTCGACCTCCTCATGGGTCGCGTCATCACCGGGTTCGCTCATGCCGATATAGGCGCAATCAGTGTATGCGAGCCAGATAACCAAATCAATCTCGCTGTCATCGCTCATCCCGGACAGCTTCTCCTTGAGGACGGAGTCGAGCTTCGCCTCTGCGGGCGCAGTGCTGCCCTCTTCGGGCATGGTAACAGAATCAACATTCGGCAGTGCGGCGACCTTTTCGATGGATTCATACGGCAGACCGATATTGATTTTGCCGATCGAGAAAGCGCCGATTTCAAAATAGCCGATTTCCCTGAGCTGCTCAAACAGCTCGTGCTGTGCTTTCCGGTCGTTTTCAACCGCTTCCTGCTCCGAAACTCCCTCCGTAGGATAGGCGTCGTTATGGTGGTGGATTTCTACGACCATGCCGTCGTCATCGGCATTTGCGATATGCTCAAAAACAGCGGGGTCGATTTTTTCGGTGACGGCAGTCGCACTGACGGCAAGGGTCAGACAGGACAGCGTAATCAACAGGGTCAGTAACACTGCAATTGCTTTTTTCATTATGATTCCTCCTCAATCGTAACATAATAATAGTTATAAGCTTTTCCCTCCGCATTATGGAACGCGATACTGTAGTTTCCGGGCGGAAGGGTGATCCCATGAGCGGACGGACAATAGGAAATGTAAATGATATTATCAATAATAACACATTCCGCCTTGTGGGAATCCGCATAGCGATCCGGCTCGCCCAATACTACGCCGGTATCACGGTTATAAATGCGGCAGTAGATCACATCGTGCGCCATCGAATGATTCACACCCATCTGCGTGCGGAACGTCAGCGCTTCATCAGGGGACTGCGTCGGCTCGGGATTTTCACTTGGCTCTATCGGTTCGGGAACGTCAGTCGGTTTGTCTGCCGGCGGCTCTGTTTGCGGAACAATATCGTCGGGGTATGTCGGCGCTTCGGCAGGCTTTTCTGTCGGTTGAGCGGCCGGCGCAGACGTTTCTGTCGGCTCGACAGGCGCGGAGGGATTCAACGCACGCTCGGTTGGTAAAAGGGGCGCGGACGCTTCGCGTTGGGGAGCTGTTTCCGCTGAATCGGCAGGGAGCATTTCCTGAGAAGCCGCAGTCCGGGGTTGAGTGGGCTGCGTTTTTGGTGCTTCCGTGGAGGCGGTTGCGTCCGTCCTCTCCCCTGCCGTCGGCAGCTCGGTTGCATTGATCGCAGGAGTGCCGCCCGGAGAGGTTGGCTCCGCGGTAGCGGAAGCGGGGGGCGTTAACGGCGCAACAGGCGGGTTTATATTTCCAATAAAGAAATATATGAGCAGACCGATCGTCGCGACAAATAAAATACTCGCTGCCGAAGCAAGCACTCTCCCTCTGCGGTACCACGGAATTACGACAGCCTTATCGGCAGTCCCGGGGATGGACAGCGTCTTTTGTAACAGTTCGGGGGGGACGGGGAGCTTTTTCAGCGAATCGCAGTTCAATTCATTCACCGTCATC
>CAJONB010000072.1 GCA_905235715.1 uncultured Ruminococcus sp.
GAAGCTGGAAGGTGTAGGTAAGCTCGCCGTTTTCCGCTACGGGAATCGGCGTAATCGACTTGATGATGGAGAGCTGAGCCTCGTTGACGACGGTGACGGATTCCTCGGCGGTTACACAGGAAACGCCCTCACCCTCGACGGTGACGGTGTTGGTGATTGTGCCGCCTGTTTCCGGCGGAGCGAAGCTGTTGACCGCGGCGGAGTATACGAGGGTTACGTTGCCGTTTGCGGGGACGGAGATGTCGCTGAGGACAAGACCGTCGGTTGTTGCGACGGCGGGGTCGGGCTGGAGAATACCGTTCTGATAATATTGCAGAGAGTTTTCAACAAAGGTCAGCGGCTGTACGGTGCCGGTGCCAAAGGCGTAGGCGCCGAGGTCGTCGCTGACGGTCAGACCGTTGATTGCCGAGCCGGAGGTGCTGACAATACTGATAACATAAGTCAGGGTATCGCCCTCGCCGTACTGTTCGTTAACGGCGTACTTGCTGACGCTGAGCATTCCTTCAATCCTACCGACGGCGATATTGGACTGAACCTGCTCGCCGTTGTAGCTGAGGGTTGCTACGTTGGTAAATGTGGTAGCCATGATTTTTCCTTTCCTTTATTTTTCGGCGCGGACGCGTTTGTGATGCTGTCCCGCCTGATTTATCCTATGCCGAACAGCCCGAATTGCTACCAAAATAAGAAAAATCCGCCGTATTCAAAGAAAAAGCTTGCTTTTTTCTCAAGAATGTGGTAAAGTATATAGCACACGGAGGCTTAGCTCAGCTGGTTAGAGTACCTGCTTGACGTGCAGGGGGTCATTGGTTCGATTCCAATAGTCTCCACCATTATGACATAAGGGAGTACCAAAAGGTACTCCCTTATGTCATATTATACTAGCAAAGTGAGAGACTATTGGAATCGAAGGCGAGCGTGCCCTCGTCGTCACTCGCCGTACTCGGTATCGTCCGCCTTGTACGGCGAACGCTTGACCTCGTGTGGCGGTTCCTCCTCTCCCCACAACGCGGGGCGTTGCGGGGACCCCGTATAACGCGAAGTCGTTTTCTATGCGGGTAAAAACGCCATAGTATGGCGTTTTTAGCGAGAGCGTAGATAAGGCGTTTCTGACAGCTGGGCGCTCCTAAGACGGGGCAGGGCATGAGCGACAGAAGAAGCGGAAATAGTCTCCACCAAAGCGAAAATCCTGTCACAAACGTGGCAGGATTTTCGCTTTGTATTATTCATTATTAAGTTTTCAGTCTTCAATTTTCAGTAAATTATTCAACAGGATTTTCTAAATGAAAACTGAAAAGATAATACTGAAAACTTAAAAATGATTTATAGACCTGAAAATCAACAATTGCAACAGATAGTCCGGCAATTATAATATCATTCCTTTGACGGCAATCCATTTTTCATTAGTACTGTAAAGGCTTTTGGAATCGAACCGTAACCGCTCTCGATTTGAGGGCGGTTATTTCTTTTCTATGCAATTTTCATTTCAGCCGAATTTCTATGCGGTTGCATATTTTTATACAACTTGCCGTTGATATTCGGCTTAGTTGAGAGGCTGTGAAAGGAGAGATTTTTTGAGTATCGGAGGTCAAGATGGATAATTTGTTCGCTGCCGTTTTGACCGGCGGCGTCGCCGTTGCGGTGATTCAGGGAATATTTGAGCTGTTTAAGTGGCGGCTGAACCGCAAAGCGAAGAAAGAGGATTTCACGAAGCTGAACATAGAGAAAAGGCTCGACACGCTGGAGGGGCAGAACGCCGTGCAGAGCGAGGCGTTAAAGTATATGATGTATGACCGGATCCGTTACCTCGGTCAGGGATATATCGCGGACGGAGAGATCGACTTTGACGACCGCAGAATATTGAACAGTATGCATTCCGTGTATCATAACGGACTGCACGGAAACGGCGACCTCGATAACCTTATGAGCGAGGTCAATCAACTGAAACTGAAAAGAAAGGATTGATACTATGGCGATATTTACTAAGAATTGGTGGATTGCGGCGGGTATTCGCGCAATCAAGACTTTTGCCGAGGGCGCGCTCGCTGTCATCGGAACAGAGGCAGCTTTTATCAATGAAGTGAACTGGCTTGCCGTTCTCTCGGGAGGCGCTATGGCGGCGGCCGTCAGCTTCCTGCTGTCGTTGAAGGGCTTGCCCGAAGTGGAGGGAAAGTGATATGGACGATCTGAAAGACACCGTTGCGCTGATGAACAGCGCTGACTATAAGGAGCGCTTTGAGGCGGAATACGACCAGCTTAATATCCGCTGTGCAAAGCTGAAGCAGATGATTGCCCGATATAAAGCGGGCGGTTTTGATTTTACGCCGGCTTGCCCTGTTGAGCTACTGCAAAAACAGATGACAGCTATGCATGAATATCTCAACTGCATGAAGCTCCGAGCGGAAATCGAGGGGATTGAAGTATGAGTCTCGTCGGCAAAAAAGGAATTGATATCGGCGACCATAACGGAAATATCAACCTCGCGGCGGCAAAGGCGGCGGGGTATGAATTCGTTATGCTCAAATGCGGCTACGGCTCGGATGAAAAAAGTCAGGACGATTCCCGCTTTGAGGAAAACGTCAAAAAGGCGGAATCGCTCGGTATGCCGTGGGGCGCGTGGCTGTATTCCTACGCCCTCAACAAGACGCAGGCGCTGTCCGAGGTGGAGCATGTCAAGCGGCTGCTCAAAGGCAAAAAGCCGACGCTCCCTGTCGTTATCGACATGGAGGACGGCGACAATTACAAGACCAAGCGCGGCGCTTATACGGCAGAGGTGCTGACGACCGTCTGCAAGACCTTTGTAGACGGAATCCGCGCGGCGGGGTATTACCCGATGATATACACGGGCTATTACGAGCTGCGCGATTACATTTCCGCAAGCGTCGTCGCGAGCTGTGATATCTGGCTTGCCGAGTGGAGCAGGTCGCCCGATTATGTCAAGGACAACCTCGGGATGTGGCAGTACGGCGGCGAAACCAATCTGCTTGAATCACCGTATATCACGGGAATCAGCGGTAAGGTCGATAAGAACAAGTGTTATAAGGATTATCCGACCATTATCAAAAAGGGCGGCTATAACGGATGGGGCGACGGCACCGTCACGCAGGCGAACAGCCTGAAATTCTATACGCTCGCAAAGTCGGGCTACAAGAACAGCGCGGCGCAGGTCAAGACCGTTCAGCGGCTCTTGAACTGGCTCGGCTATAAAGACAAGAACGGCAAGGTGCTGAAGGTCAACGGCAGCTTTGACGCCTCGACCGACTATGCCGTCAGGGAGTATCAGCGCAAGCATGATCTGACCGTAGACGGAATCGTCGGCGAAAAGACATGGAAGCTGCTGACCGCAGGAAAATAGGCTTATTTATCAAAAAACCGCTCTCGATGTGAGGGCGGTTTTTCCGTTAGTTCTTGACGCGGATGCGGGTGAGCTTTTTGAGCAGCTCCTTCGGATTGAACGGAATCAGGGGATAGAGGTAGCTCTTGCCGGAAATCGTCTTGTTGGTTAACAATAAAATGAATGTGATGACGATACCCGCGATGAAACCAATCAGGTTCAGAATATAGGTCAGGGTCAAAAGCATGACGCGGATATATTTCAGCGAGTAGCCCAGCTCGTAGTTGGGCTGACTGTAATTGGCGATGGTGACGAACGCCATATAGAGAGTGGACGCGGTGGTGAACCAGCCCGCGTCGATAGCGAATTGCGAGAACGCAATCGCGCCGATAATGCCGAGTGCGGAGGTCAGGCTTGTCGGCGTGTGCAGAGAGGCGAGCCGCAGCCCGTCAATGCAGATTTCAATGATAATCAGCTGCCAGTAAATCGGCAGATTGATTTCTTCTGTTTGCAGTACAAATTTGAACACGTCGGGCACATAGTCGGGATTTTGCAGACAGAGCAGCCATAGCGGGGTGACAAGGACGGAGCTGATGGTAATCAGGTAGCGCGCAATACGGATATAGGTGCCTGTAATCGGCGGGAAGTAGTAGTCGTCCGCCTCCTCCAGCACGTCAAAAATAGAGGTCGGTATCAACAGCGCCGACGGCGAGTTGTCCACAAGGATGACGATATTGCCCTTCAGACAGACTGCCGCCGCAACGTCGGGACGCTCGGTATACTTGACCTTCGGAAAGGGATTGAGCCACTTGCTCTGATACATCGCTTCAATCAGGCTTTGCTGATTCATCGACAGGCTGTCGATATCCAGACTCTTGATGCGGCCGACGATTTTGTCCAGCAGTGCATGGTCGACGCGGTTGTCCATGTAGCAGATGATGATGTCGGTCTTGGACTCCTTGCCGACGGTCATCGCCTTGGTGATGAAGTTGGTGTCACGGATGCGGCGGCGAATCAGGGCGGAGTTGAAGATGACCGTTTCGACAAAGCCGTCCTTGGAGCCGCGCAGTACCTTGTCATCCTCCGGCTCGGAGGTGCCGCGCTGGGGATAGGTGCGCATATCAAAGGCAAGACACTCCGAAAAGCCCTCGACCATCAGGCACGGGATTCCCGAGAGGACGTTTTTGATGACGTCGTCGGAATTGTCAACAACGCTGATTTCGACGTAAGGGACGCAGTTTGCGGCGAAGGTGTGCGCGTCCTTGAGAAAAGACTCTTCCGTTTGTGTGAAGAAAAACTCCATCAGCTTTTCCATGATGTCGTCCTTGACCAGACCGTTGACATAGAAAATAACGGCTTTTTTCCCTGAAAGAATTATATTGCGCTCGATAATATCAAAGCACTCGTCCGAGCGCAGCAGACTGACCAGCATATTTTTATTTTCTTCATAGGATTCGGTGAAAATAGTAACCACTTCTTTTTGCAAATAAAAGGTAAAAACGCATAATTTTTTATTATTTTTTCTCAGTTGCATACTTTTATGCAATTTCTTTCTTTTTTTCGGCATAGGTGAAACCGGTGAAAGGAGAATGGTATGAAACCGAAAGAAAAAGAATTCTGCCGGCTGATGGCGCTGTACGGAGAATCGGAGCGCGCGGCGCGTGAGGCGGGCTACAAATCGCCTGCCGAGCGCGGACTGCTGCTCTTGTGCCGCGAGGACATTGCCGGGGAAATCAAACGCTGTGCCGATAATCTGCGGTCGGTATATGAGGATACCGCGGTGTGCGGGCTGTACCGCCTGGCTTTTTCAAAGCCGGGCGACGCGCTGAAGCTGCTGTATTGCGAGAATCCGACCGGGGAGGAGCTGGACGCGTTAGACCTGAATTCGATTGCTGAAATCAAACGCACAAAGGATAAAAGTGTGGAAATAAAATTCTTTGACAGAATTAAAGCGATTGACAAGCTCACGGAGCTGCTGCACTCTGCCGGGGAAGAATCCACAGGAGGCGGGTTGATTGAGGCGATGAGGCTCTCGGCGCAGACGCTGGGCAAAATCGCGCAGTCAGAGGGCGGTTCCGATGGAGTATAAGCCGTTTTCCAAGAAGCAGCTCAAGGCGCTTTTTTGGTGGGCCGACGGCTCGGGGTACGAGCATCACGACGCGATTATCTGTGACGGCGCTGTCCGTTCGGGCAAGACCTTTTCGCTGTCGCTGTCGTTCGTGATGTGGAGTATGCTGAGCTTTCATAAAGCCTCTCTCGGTCTTTGCGGCAAGACTATCGGCGCGCTCAGGCGCAACGTGATCGTCCCGCTGCTGCCGTGCCTGAAAATGATGGGCTTCGGCGTAGCGGATAACGTGTCGAAGAACCGGCTGATTATCAGCTATATGGGACACGAAAATTACTACTACCTTTTTTCGGGAAAGGATGAGGGGAGCGCGTCGCTCGTGCAGGGCATTACCCTGTCGGGTGTGCTGTTTGACGAGGTGGCGCTGATGCCGCGCTCGTTTGTGGAGCAGGCGCTGGCGCGATGCTCGGTGAGCGGGTCGCGGTTCTTCTTCAACTGCAACCCCGAGTACCCTTCTCACTGGTTTTACCGGGAGTGGATTCAGCATAAGACGGAGAAAAACGCCTTGTATGTCCACTTCCGCATGAAGGACAACCCATCGCTCTCGCCGAAGATGCTGGAACGCTATGAAAAGCTGTATACCGGCGCGTTTTACAAGCGGTTTGTCGAGGGAGAATGGGTGAGTGTTTCGGGCGCTGTCTATCCGTTTATGGATGACAGCAGTATGTACGTCCCCGTACCCGAGGGCGGATTTGACGGGTTTTGTGTCTCCTGCGATTACGGCACGGTAAATCCGACTTCCATCGGTCTTTGGGGCAGAAAGGGCGCGGTCTGGTACCGGATTGCGGAGAGCTATTATGACGCGCGCAGAGAGGGAAAATCACGCACCGACGAGGAGCATTATCAATCGCTCGAAGAGCTTGTCGGCACGCGGGAGGTCGAGGCGGTGATTGTTGACCCGAGCGCCGCGAGCTTCATCGAGGTTATCGAACGGCACGGACGTTTTGCGGTCGTGCGGGCAGACAACAACGTCGTCGACGGCATCCGGAAAACCTCTCAGGCGCTGTGGCAGAGGGAGATTGTCATTTGTGATAACTGCACCGACGCAATCCGTGAGTTTTCGCTCTATCGCTGGGACGAGAACAAGCCCTCCGATACCGTCATCAAGAGGGACGACCACGCGATGGACGACATACGCTATTTCGTCAGCTACCTGAAAAGGACTGACGGCAGCTTTTGCTGCGCTTTTGTAGAACGGCAGAATTTCTCTGCCGCAGATAGGGAGGTAAGTGTTTGAAATTATTTTCCGCTAAAAAGAACAGCGGCTCTCCCGCGGTACAAACCTGTACCGCTGCCGACAGGGGCGGCATCATCCCCTCGCTGAGCTATGGAACAAGCGCCGTACAGAACCGCTTGTATCAAGGTCTGAGAGAGGCGGTGCCCGTTATCGACGCCGCTATCTCAAAGCTGATTCGCCTGATGGGGGAGTTCAAGTTCATTTGCGCCGACGGCATCGCACAGAAGGCGCTCGACGGCTTTGTCGCAACTGTCCGCGTCGGCGGCGTCGGGGTAGGGATGAATCAGTTTATTTTCAGCTACTTGGATCAGCTGCTGACCTACGGTATGGCGGTCGGCGAAATTGTCCCCACTGTTGACGGACGAGAGATCGCGGCGCTGTATAACGCGCCTGTCGACGCGGTCGAGCTGCAGGCGGGCGATTCGCCGCTGGATGTGCGAATCTGCGCCGCGGGCTTTGGCATGCCGCGCGAGGTGGAACGCCCCGAGCTGATTTGCGTCAGCCTGCTGAATCCCGACCCCGGTACGCTCAACGGGAATTCTATCCTAAAGGGTCTGCCGTTTGTCAGCGAGATATTGCTGAAAATTTTTGACAGTATCGGGCAGAATTTTGAGCGAGCGGGCAACGTGCGCTTCGCCGTTACCTACAATCCGCCCGCAGGCGCGTCGCAGGTGAATTCCAAGCAGCGCGTGGACGAGATTGCTTCCCAGTGGAGCCGCGCGATGCGTGACAAGAGCAGGGTATGCGATTTTATCTCTGTCGGCGACGTGTCGGTCAAGGCAATCGGCGCGGATAATCAGATTCTCGACTGCGATATTCCCATCAGGCACATCCTCGAGCAGATTGTCGCAAAGCTCTCGATCCCGCC
>CAJONB010000073.1:0-11198 GCA_905235715.1 uncultured Ruminococcus sp.
CCTTTGTATGCGGTAATCCCTGTTACCTTATTTCTTGCATTTTAAGTATACAGGTAAATCCACGTTTTGCAAAGTGGGGTCACTACATATTATCTAATACATGATAGAAAGCAGTCTTATATTTACGAGGATAATTTTTGCTAGACGAGGCGGAGGACGCCGCAAGGCTTGCCGCCTTGCAAGGACGACAACGAAGTATTGCGGAAATTAGACCGTAAAGATTGTCTGAGTTTTTATCAGGTATTAGTATAAGCTGATGGCTACAAAAAATCTGCTCGATGTAGCCATTTTGTAGCCAACGAAAAAGAAAAGTCCCGAAGGACGGCTTAAATAAGCCATTCTTCGGGATGATTTACAATGTTTAGTTTATTCCCACTCCACCGTTGCGGGGGGTTTACTGGTGATGTCGTAGGTGACGCGGGTGATGTCGGGGATTTCGTTGGTGATGCGGGTGGAGGCTTTCTCCAGAATGTCATAGGGTACGCGGCTCCAGTCGGCGGTCATAAAATCGTCGGTGGTCACCGCACGCAGGACGACGGTCTTGCCGTAGGTGCGTGCGTCGCCCATAACGCCGACCGAGCGGGTGTCGGTCAGGACGGCAAAGTACTGGTTGGTATTTTTATCAAAGCCCCCGCGGGCGATTTCCTCGCGGAAAATCGCGTCGGCTTCGCGGAGGGTGTCGAGCTTCTCCTTAGTGATGTCGCCGATACAGCGGATAGCAAGCCCCGGGCCCGGGAACGGCTGACGCCAAACAAGCTCCTCGGGGATGCCGAGGGTCAGACCGACCTTGCGCACCTCGTCCTTAAAGAGGTCGCGCAGGGGTTCGATGATTTCGTCAAAATCGACGACGGACGGCAGTCCGCCGACGTTGTGGTGGCTTTTGATGGTGGACGCGTCGCCCGAGCCGCTTTCAATCACGTCGGGATAAATCGTGCCCTGCACAAGGTAGTTGACCTTGCCGATTTTCTTCGCTTCATCCTCAAAGACGCGGATGAATTCCTCACCGATGATTTTGCGTTTTTTCTCAGGCTCGGTCACGCCCGCGAGCTTTGTGAGGAAGCGTTCCTCCGCGTCGACGCGGACAAGGTTCATGTTGAAGGTGTGGCGGAAAATCTGCTCGACGGAATCCGCCTCGCCCTTACGCAAAAGCCCGTGGTCAACGAACACGCAGACGAGGTTATCGCCGACCGCCTTGTGGAGCAGTACCGCCGCGACGGAGCTGTCAACGCCGCCCGACAGCGCGCAGAGAACCTTTTTGCCCGCGAGCTTTTCGCGGTATTCCTTGATTTTATTTTCGACAAAGCTGTCCATCTGCCAGTCGCCGACACAGCCGCAGACCTTGTACAGGAAGTTGTGCAGGATCTGCTGTCCGTACTCGGTATGGGTGACCTCGGGATGGAACTGCACGCCGTAGATTTTTCTTTTTTCGTCGCACATCGCGGCGGTGGGGCATTGGGCGGTGTGAGCAATCGCGGAAAAGCCCTCGGGCGCGGCGGGAATGAAGTCGCGGTGGCTCATCCAGCACACGCTGTTCTCCGGCACGCCGTCAAAAAGCGGGTTGTCGCCGACCGTGAGCGCGACCTTTCCGTATTCGCTGCTGTTTTCGGCGCTTGCGACGTCGCCGCCCGCCATGTAGGCAATGAGCTGACAGCCGTAGCAAATACCGAGCAGGGGGATTCCCGCGTCGAGAATCGCGGGGTCGTAATGGGGAGAAGCGGGGTCATAGACGCTGTTCGGACCTCCCGTAAAGATAATGCCGCTGTAGCCCGCCGCCTTGATTTCGTCGACGGTGATTTTGTTGTACGGTTTGATTTCGGCATAGATGTGATGCTCGCGCACGCGGCGCGCAATCAACTGGTTGTACTGTCCGCCGAAGTCGAGGACAAGAATTTTTTGCATAAGCTCACTCCGTTTCCCTCTCAGCTTTTCACTGGGTTTATGATAATCAATAACTCTTCACTCTTAGTTCTTCACTCAATTAAATATTTATCTCCGCGGTTTCGCGGTTGATGTTTTCAATCAGGGGGCGGGTTTTATCGACGAGCGCCTGCACCTGCTCGGGGCAGCGCCCGATATAATCCGCGGGGTTCAGCACGTCGTTCATCTCACTGAGGGTGAGCGGAAAGCCGGGATTTTCGGCGAGCTGTTCAAGAAGGTCGCAGCCTTCGCCGTTATCCATGCGGGCGATTGCCTTCATGGAGCACTGACGGATGATTTCGTGCAAATCCTGACGGCTCGCGCCGCGCTTGACGCCCTCCATCATCAGATTTTCCGTCGCGATAAAGGGCAGATACTCGCGTACCGCCTTTTCGATAACAGGGGTGTTGACGACGATGCCGGCGGTGATTTTCTGCACAAGGCGCAGCACCGCGTCGGCGCAGAGGAAGCCCTCGGGCAGAGAGATTCTGCGGTTGGCGGAATCGTCGAGGGTGCGCTCCATCCACTGGACGGAAACCGTCATCGGCGCATTGAGCGCGTCCGACATCAGATAGCGCGACAGCGAGCATACGCGCTCGCACATCATCGGATTGCGCTTATAGGGCATCGCCGAGGAGCCGACCTGCGTCTTGCCGAACGGCTCAAAGAGCTGGCGGTCGTGCTGTAGCAGGCGCATATCGGTCGCGAATTTGTGCGCGGACTGGGCAATAGAGGACAGGGCGTTCAGGATACGGCTGTCTACCTTGCGCGGGTAGGTCTGACCCTGGACGTCAAAGATTTCGTCAAAGCCGAACGCATCGGCGATCCGCCTGTTCAGCTCGTTGATTTTATCGCCGTCGCCCTCAAACAGCTCCTTGAAGCTCGCCTCGGTACCTGTCGTGCCGCGGCAGCCGAGGAACTTGATGTTCTTGAGTGCGAAGTCAATTTCGTCGAGGTCGCTGACAAAGTCCTGTAACCACAGCGAAGCGCGCTTGCCGACGGTGACGAGCTGGGCGGGCTGATAGTGGGTGTAGCCGAGGGTCGGCATCGCCTTGTATTCTTCCGCGAAATCGGTGAGGTTTGCAATCACCTTCAATAGCTCGCCGCGGATGTATAACAGCGCGTCGCGGTAGAGGATAAGGTCGGCGTTATCGGTGACATAGCAGGAGGTCGCGCCGAGGTGGATAATGCCCGCCGCTTCGGGAGCAACCGCGCCGTAGGCGTGGATGTGCGCCATGACGTCGTGCTTGAATTCCTTTTCCTTTTCGGCGGCGTAGTCAAAGTCGATATTGGTGACATTGTCCTCCAGCGCGCTGACCTGCTCTGCGGTAATCGGCAGACCGAGGTCGGATTCGGCGCGTGCAAGCTCTACCCAGAGCCTGCGCCATGTTTCGATACGCGTCTGCGCGGAGAACAGTCCGGTCATATAGTCCGACGCGTAGCGCGCGGAAAACGGGGATACATAGTTGTTGTTCATGGAAACCTCCGGTTTCAGTCGGTAGTCGGTAGTTGACAGTCGGTAGCTTTACGGTAACGGCAACTGCGCACGGCTCAGCGAATGATAATGCTGTCGCGCTCGGGGCCGACAGAGATGTATTTTACGAAGCAGCCGATTTGTTCCTCGATATAGAGGACGTAGTCCTGCGCTTCCTTCGGCAAATCCTCAAATTTGCGCACGCCGGTGATGTCGGTTTTCCAGCCGGGCAGGTACTCGGTCACAGGCTCGGCAGACGGCAAAATGCTCGGGAACGGGAACTTGTCAGTGATACGGCCGCCGACCTTGTACTTGGAGCAGACGGGGATTTTGTCCATATAGCTCAGCACGTCCATCTTGGTCAGGGCGATTTCCGTCGCGCCCTGCATACGGACGCCGTAGCGGGTCGCGACAACGTCAAAGGAGCCGACCCTGCGGGGTCTGCCGGTCTTTGCGCCGAACTCTCCGCCGGCTTCGCGAAGCTCGTCCGCTTCCTTGCCGAACCATTCCGAGGTGAACGGTCCCTCGCCGACGCAGGTGGAATACGCCTTAACGACGCCGATGACCTTATCGAGCTTCAACGACGGCAGTCCCGCGCCGATGGGCGCGTAGGCGGCGATGGTGGAGGACGAGGTGGTGTAGGGGTGGATACCGAAGTCGATATCTCTCAGCGCGCCGAGCTGCGCCTCAAAGAGAACGTCCTTGCCGTTATCCCTTGCGTCGTCGAAGAAGTAATCGAGGTCGCTGATAAAGGGCAGCAGCTTCACGCAGTATTCGTCGTACCACTGCTTTAAATCCTCGACGGTTGTCGGCTTTGCGCCGTAGACCTTTTCGAGGGTAAGGTTTTTCCATTCCATGATCGGAAGCAGGTGTTCAAAGAACGCCTTTTCGTCCAGAATCTCGCCCGCGAGGACGGTTTTCTTCTGATACTTGTCGGAGTAGAACGGCGCGATACCCTGCTTGGTAGAGCCGAACTTTTTATCGGCGAGGCGCTGTTCCTCAAGACAGTCCAGCTCCTTGTGCCACGGCAGCAGCAGCGACGCGCGCGAGCTGATTTTCAGGTTGTCGGGGGTCAGCGGTACGCCCTTATCGCGGACGTAGCCGATTTCTTTTATCAGGTTCTCGGGGTCGACGGCGACGCCGTTGCCGATGACGGAAACAACGTCCTTGTGGAAGATACCCGAGGGCAGAAGATGCAGGGCAAATTTGCCGTAATCGTTGATGACGGTATGACCCGCGTTGCCGCCGCCCTGATAGCGGACAACAACGTCGTAATCGGCACAAATCAGGTCGACCATGCGGCCCTTGCCCTCGTCGCCCCAGTTAATGCCTACGATAGCGCAATTTGACATAATTACCTCCTGTTGGAAATATCGGTGAATTGATACATACCTTTCCGAGAAAATTATAGCACATATCGGCGCATTTGGCGCAAAAAAATGAAGCGTGAAAATAATTTTGGATACATGAATAAAAAAGCGGAAAATTAACGCCCTTTTTGTATTGAATTTTGATGGGGAATTGCTTATAATAGAACTGATATATTTTGTTTTAAGGAGGAAACATTATGTTAAAACGAGTTTTATCCGTCATGCTTGCGGTGACGCTGCTGTTTTCCATAGCGGCGGTTGCCCATGCCGAGGACGCTCCGGCTCAGGCGGCAGAAAACCGCCTGTATTTCGACGCGTCAACCACCGGTTGGAAGGACTACGTCTATATCGGCTTCCATATCTGGGCGATCGACGACGACGGGTTTGCAGGCTTCGACTGGGCCAGCAAAAAGCAAAGAGGTAAGCAGGACGAGAACGGCATTTGGTACTATGACCTCGACGCGGCGGGTCTTACCCTCGATCCCGAGTGCCAGTATGCTGTTATTTTCTACAACAGCAACGGTCAGCAGACCTATAATCTGCTCTTTGATTCCACCTGTATCGGCGACGTCGCGTATGCCGATCCCGAGAATCTTTTGGAGAATCCCGAGGACAGCAGCAAGAAAGCGCTGCCCGCGTACTGGACGAATCAGGCTCCCGAGGACAACGGCCCCGAGATGAAAATCACCTCTATCGGCAACGTCGTCGGCGAATGTATCCCGAGAAGCTCCTCTGTCTACAATATGTTTACGAATTTCTTAATCAATGCTCTGGATAACGCGAGAATCTTTAGCGGTCGCGACGACCAGACCATTATCGACGGTATCGGCGAGGCGCTCGGTCTTACGAAGGAAGACGTTATTGATGCGCTCGTTGCGTGCGATGTGGAAGCAGATTGGAATTATTATAAATCCACCCTGCCAAGTGACGATGACATGACGTATCCTGACGACACCAACTTCTATTTTGACGCGAAGTCCGCAGGCTGGGACGACGCGGCATACATCGGCTTTCATCTCACTGATTATTACGGCAACGACGTAGCCGAATGGGGCTCTGCCGGGGAGCGCGGAACCGACGGGGACGGCGACGGCGTATGGGCGTATGATATTTCCCCGATTTTTGACGAATGTGCCAATAAGGAAGAAATCTTTTACGGTACCGTTGTTTTTTATGATGACAAGGGCAATCGAACCTACGATTTGCTCTATTATGAGTACTGTATCGGCGATACCGCTTATGTTAAGGACGGCGTGAGCTATGCGTCGCCTGCCGACGGCAAGCTTTTACCGGCTTCTTATTGGAAGGATCTAGACCCCGAGGATTTCGGACCCGTTCTCTATATCAATTCGCGCGGAGAGCTTGTCGGCGAGTGCTATAGGTATAGTAGCAACCCTTACCGGCTGCTGTCAGATTTTATTGAAAACGATTTGGAAACCGCGCTGGAGTTGACCGGAAAGAGCGCGCAGGAAATGCTTGACAGCCTCGGCGCTCAGTTGGATTTGACGCGCGAGGATATAGCATATATTCTGAAGAATCTCTGCGATTATGAAGACATATCTGTAGATTGGGACGCGGAGAAATCCACCCTGCCCGGAAGGTACGACGATTATGACGGCGTAGTGGTTCAAACAGAGGATGATGAAATTTATCTCGAACAGGGTGAAACCTTTGTCTGTGATATGGTTGTTTTATCCACTAGGACCATCGGCAGTCTTGAGGGAAGCATTGAATTTGATACCGACGCCTTGGAGCTTGTCGGCGCGTCAGGCTTGTCCGATAAATTCTTCGACGTTGAATTCACTCCGTCGGTTGAGGGCGGCAGTCCGCTGTATTTCAGCGCAGAGCTGAAGGACGGAGCGGATTACAGCGATGACGAGGATACCTACAGCTTCGATGATGAAGACGAAAAGCTTTCCTCAATGATGGGCAGAGACCTGTTTGAGTTCAAGTTCAAGGTAACCGCCGAGAGCGGCGTCTATCCTATCAATACCGTCTGTACTGCCGCCGCCGATAATACGGGCAAGGCAATTGACGTCACCGACTGGAAAGAATTCCTGCCTATTGCAATTCTCTACTATGATTTTGATGAGCTTTCCGAAAACTGGGCTGATTATGACGGGGACGGCGATGTCACGATTATGGACGCGACCCGCTCGCAGAGAATCCTCGCAGAGCTGGACGAGCGCCCCGACGAGGATTTCCTGATTGAGGTTGACGCGGATCTTGACGGCGAGCTGACCGTTATGGACGCAACGAGAATCCAGCGTGTGATTGCGGGACTTTGCGACCCGTGGGGCGACCCGGTTGATGATGACGAAGGCGATGAATACGAGCCTGATGAATACGAGCTTCCCCTCGTTCATGCATGAAATCATAAAAAGCAGCAACACCCTGACGGTTTCGTCAGGGTGTTTTCGTTTTTGGAAAGAGGATATGCTCCGCGTTTGAACGGGATTTATCATCATCGTTTCGGCAGGCGCTAACAGCCTCCCTCTGACGAGGGAGGTGGGCAAATCGGCTCGCCGATTTGGTCGGAAGGAGAGATAACGCTACGTGATAAAGAAAATATAGCTTTATGCCTTACTTATGTAATGATACTGCAAAAGTGCTTTTGGCAAAAGCAATCTTGTAACGGCTGTGTAACGTTATCTCTCCCTCAGCTTCACTTCGTCCAGCTCCCTCGTCAGAGGGAGCCTATAGCGTTTCTCATAACTTTTCACTCTTCACTCTTAACTCTTCACTAATTACGGATTCCTGCGGAGAAAATCGCGGAGGATGGAAATGTAGCGGTCGGGGTCGGCAAAGTAGCTCAGCCCGTGATCCGCTCCGGGGAAGGTGTACCGCTCAACTCTACCGGGATTCGCCTGACGGATTTCCTCGCTCATCTCGGCGGGGACAAAGTCGTCCGCCTCGCCGTGTATCAACAGAACCGGCTTTGTTGTATTTTTGACCGCTTTGGCGGCGGTAACGCTGCCGTTAAGGTTCAGCCTGCCGTAAATCAGCCCCGAAAGCCATACAACCGGCCAGGCGATTTTCGGATTCGTGTGCGTTTTTTCGGCGACATGACAGATAATGTCCTTCGGCGAGCTGTACGGACAGTCGGCGCAGATTGCCCTGACGTTATCGGGCAGCTCAAGCTCCGATGACATCAGCACCGTCGCCGCGCCCATGGAGATTCCGAAAAGGTAAACCGGCGTATCGGAGCCGAAGCGCCTGCCGGCGTAGTCAACCCATGACAGCACATCCCTGCGCTCGCGCACACCGTAGGTGATGGTGTGGCCGCCGCTCTTGAAATGGGCGCGCTCGTCAACGAGCAGGACATTATAGCCCTCGTTGAGCAAAAACTGTCCCATCACGCTGAAATCGTGCAGCGCTGAGCCGCGGTAGCCGTGAAAGCAGATACACAGCGGCGCGTTTTCGCTGCGGCGATAATAGCGCCCGCTCAGCCGCAGTCCGTCAAAGGAGCGGGTGAAAACGTGCTGACAGGGAATCTGACTGAGCTGCTTGGTCTGTCGCAGGATCTCGTCATAGTAGGGCTTGATTCCGTTGACGACGGGCATATTGATTTCATCGTCGCCCTTATGCGGCGAGTAAAACACCTTGTAGTATGCCGCGAACAGCCCGCCCAGCGCGGCAAGAATCAGGATGATAATGATGATGATAAGTACCATAAATTACCTCCCATGCAACAATTTTTATTTCAGATCAGCCGTATCCATCAGCGCCACGGAGTAGCTGCCGATTTCCTGGTTGATACGCTCAAATTCGTCCGCGTCGACAGTCATGATACCGTCCAGCGGGTCGGCGATATCGACGGTGCCTGCGTCGAGGTCATAGCCGAACAGGGTGACGCAGTGCTCGTTGTCGTACCACATATAAAAATGCTCCAGATACTCGACGTAGAAGTCGGTAACCATCGGCTCGCCCAGGTAGAAGGTCGTCCAGACGATGACGGGACATCCCGCGTCAATCAGCTTGTACAGGTCGTTCAGCGGCATACCGCTCGTGTCCTCTGCGTAGAAGCCCGCGCCGGTGGCGCCCGTATAGTTTTCGACGGTCTTTACGATTCCGGGCGGAAAGATACCCGCGCCGTCGTCCGAAAACGGGTCTCCCACATAGCCGAGGGCAAAGTTGTCGTTGTATTCGAGGTATAGCTCGGCGATTTCGGTCTTTTTCAGCCCGGCGCCCAGCGCGTTGAGCGCGATGGTCAGAGCGACGGATTCACAGCCGGTCGGAAGCTCGGGATATTGCAGCATTTCCTCGACGGGGATCGTAGCGGCGCGTGAGTTTAAGTCGCCCTTGACGATTTCCTCTATCCGCTTATGTGCGGGAGACTCGGTGGGCGGCGGACTTGTCGGCGCTTTTGACGGCGCTTCGGTGACGGTCTGTGTTGACGCTGAGGAGTCGGGCGTCGAGGGTGTTCCGACGTTCATTTCGCAGGCGCACAGCAACAGGCTGAGCATCAATAACAGGGGTAAAATTCGCTTCATATCGGTCTCCGCATTTATTTTATCTCAGTATAACATATTTCGACAAAAATTGCTATAGTTTTCTGAATATAAAAAGCGCCCCCAAATGGGAGCGCAGAATAACCGTTATTCCTTTGTGCGGTTTAGCCTTTTTCTAACGGCGGCTTCCAGCTTTTCCAGCCGCGGCTTGACCTTGAGGAGCTTGAACAGATAAAGCCGTCCGAGGTCGATTGCGGAGCATACCAGATAGATGCCGACCGCCGTTCCGAGTATGCCGAGCATCATCAGCGGCGCGTTCAGCTTTTGCAGAAAGCCGAGGTGCTGCTTGACGATATAATTGCGGATCAAGGGGTTGTCGTGGATCAGGTATACGCCGAACGTCATCGGCGCGAGGAAGGCAATTATTCTGTCGACCGCAGGCTTGAAGCTGAGCTTGCGGAAGAACAGGAACAGCGCCACCGCGCAGATAAAAATATTCAGCGAGTTGTACTGATAGAAAAGGGTGTTGTATTTCAGCGAGCCGTACGTGTGATACGTATAGCTCTGCACCAGCAGCTTCAAAACAGCCGACACGGCGACGGTCGCGAAAAAGACAATGATAAAGCGGCTTTTCTTTACGCTTCCGAAAACATCATACTTGCGGATGTAGCCGCCTGTCATGTACAGCACCATCATCCACCATGCGGAGTAGCCTCGGTTGAGGTTAAGGGTATCGGTACCGTTGTAGGCGTTGTAAACGGAGTTGAATACGCCCAGACACAGTATCAGCGACAGCAGGAGGACTTCCAGCCTGCGGCGGCTGAGCTTCTGCACCGCAAGGTTGAGTACCGGGGTCAGCAGAAAGAGGACGAAGTAACAGCTGAAAAACCAGTATTCTCTGCTCGTCACGGGAATCAGCGAGCGCAGAAATACGCGCAGATCCACCGCCCCGGGCTTGAATATCCAAAACAGAGCGGTAATCCCTGCCGAGTAAAAGAATACCTGCAGCCACAACGCGGCAAGGTTGCTGTATTTATGGCGTGAAAAGACCCCGACATAGCCGGAAATCAGGACGTAGCAGTTGACCGCGCAGAGGACGGTCAGCTCTGTGATGACCAGCATATCGTAGCTGCCGGAGAACAGGTCGCGGCTTTTCAGCAAGCCGCCGTGGGTGATGATATGATGGACGGCAATCATCAGCATGGATAAAATCCGCAGTGCGTCAATGCCGTAGTTGCGCTTTGGGTTAACGGGCGTCAGCGTCATACCGCGCCTCCTCTTTCTAAACTTATTTTCACCATTATATTACTTTCCCCGCATACTGTCAAATGCTTGACATCCGCCGCTTTATCACGTAAGATGAAAGCAGCATGATTCCGAGGTGAGCGCATGAAAAAACAGATTGCCCTGACGGCGATGATTCTTATATTTATGATTGTCCTTTCGTGTACCGCTCCCGCTGCGGCGGACGGTATCGAGGTCGAGCCGATCGACTTTTATAATGACGGTTTTATCCGCGGGATGGACGTATCGTCGGCGCTCTCGCTTGAGAACAGCGGCGTGAAATTCTATGACGAAGCGGGTCGGGAACGGGACTTATTCCGTATCCTCGCCGACAGCGGCGTGAACTATATCCGTGTGCGCGTATGGAACGACCCTTATGACGCGGACGGCAACGGCTACGGCGGTGGAAACAGCGACGTCGAAGCCGCCGCGAAAATCGGCAGCCGCGCCGCAAAATACGGCATGAAGCTGTTGGTGGATTTCCACTATTCCGACTTCTGGGCGGATCCCGCAAAGCAGAAATCCCCGAAGGCGTGGGAGGGACTGAACCTCGACGAAAGGTGTGAGGCGGTGCGTGCGTTTACCGCAGAATCGCTTGAAATGATTCGCGACGCGGGCGGCGATATCGGCATGGTGCAAATCGGCAACGAAACCAACAGCGGTATCGCGGGGATCGGCTCCTTTGACGAGATGCCGGGGGTG
>CAJONB010000073.1:11219-14318 GCA_905235715.1 uncultured Ruminococcus sp.
CCGCTGTCTTGATTGCGGTTCATTTTACGAATCCCGAGCAGACCGCGACCATGAAATGGCGCGCGGATTGGCTCGACGAAAATCAGGTGGACTACGACGTCTTTTCTACCTCCTACTACCCCTACTGGCACGGCAGCCTTGAGAATCTGACTGAAGTGCTGCGCTATGTCGCCGATACCTACGGGAAGTACGTGACGGTTGCCGAGACCTCCTACGCATACACCCTGAACGACAGCGACGGTCACCGCAACACCGTTGACGCGGGGGCAAACAGCACGGGCGAAAATCTTTTGTGGGATTTCACCCCGCAGGGTCAGGCGGACGAGGTGCGCGCGGTGATGAACGCCGTCAATAACGCCGGCGAAAAGGGGCTGGGCGTGTTTTATTGGGAAGGCGCATGGATTACCGCCGGCGACGTCAGCGGGCTGAGCGGCGACGAATACGCCGCGCAATATGCAAAAAATGCCGCCCTCTGGGAGAAGTACGGCTCCGGCTGGGCGACAAGCTATTCCGCGGACTTTGACCCCGGTGACGCGGGACTTTGGTACGGCGGCTCGGCAGTGGATAATCAGGCGTTCTTTGCTCCCGACGGCAAGGCGTTGCCCTCGCTGAAGGTGTTTGACCGCATATACCTCGAGGATGTTCTTGCGGGCGACGCGAACCTCAGCGGTGCGCTGGATATTCTCGACGCGACCGCGATTCAGCGTTATCTCGCGGAGCTGGCATACCTGAAGCCTTCTGCACAGCGGGCGGCGGACATCAATGAAAACGGCGAGGTCGAAATTCTCGACGCGACTGCCGTTCAGCGGATTCTGGCGGGCTTACAGGAGGGATAAAATGAATCAGGACGAGAGAAGAATTTATTTGATACGGGCGTTGGCGGATGAAAATCCGCAGTACCGCGGCGTGAAAATCCCGCCGGAGCCTACGGAGCAAAAGCGGCTTTTGCGCGCGCTGATGAACGTCAGAATGCCCGCGCCCGTCAGCAACGGATTTTTGGAAATTCAGGATGAATATTTACGTCAGGCAATCGCCGAAAAGGGTATCACGAAGCTAAGCGACCTTACTCCGGTTCAGGGCGGTATTTATCTTTGGCAGGGCGACATCACCACGCTGGAATGCGACGCGATCGTCAACGCCGCCAACTCGCAAATGCTCGGCTGCTTTGTGCCGCTGCATAACTGCATTGACAACTGCATCCACACCTACGCGGGCGTACAGCTCCGCAATACCTGTCATGCGCTGATGACGGCGCAGGGTCACGAGGAGCCGGCGGGACAGGCGAAAATCACACCCGCCTACAACCTGCCATGCAAATACGTCCTGCATACCGTCGGACCGGTTGTGAGCGGACGGTTGACAGCACAGGATTGCGACCTGCTGAAAAGCTGTTACCTCTCCTGCTTAAAGCTCGCTCAGGAGAACGGCTGTAAAAGTATCGCGTTCTGCTGTATCAGTACAGGCGTGTTCGGATTCCCGCAAAAAGAGGCGGCTGAAATCGCTGTTAATACTGTTCGTGAATTCCGCAGCAGCGATATTGACGTGATTTTCAATGTGTTCAAGGACGAGGATTTGCTTATCTACCGCGAAATCCTGCAATAAAACAGAAAAGCCTTTCGTGCGGCGACCGCCGTGCAAAGCTTGATTACATAACAGAAGCCGCCGTGACAATACACGGCGGCTGTTGCTTTGTGCGGTTATCTTTTTCTGCGCTTTTTCTTTTTTTCGGGATTCTTTTTATTCGCCTTGCGCGCTGCCTTGACCTCCTCAATCGTCTTGTCGAGAAAGGTTTCGTCGGGCGCGTCCTCAGGATGGGTATACGCTCCGTGAAAGGCAAGACGCATGGAGTTTGACCAGCGCTTTTTCTGCGGATGAGCTTCGCCCCAGCCCCACAGCGCGCGGTAGAGGTCGACCGTGATGATATGAACGTCGGTCATCGTGCCCTCCTGCGTGCATTGGGTCTTGATATACGGATGGCGGTATTCCGGCACTTCGCCGTGTGGGAATTCGGCGCGGAATTCGTCGAACGGCGTGCCGTCCTTGTGCAGGTACCACACGGTACCGCCGCCGACGTTGACGCTTTTGACAATATTCTGCGGAGCGCCGCATTTGCGCAGGTAGCCGCCGATATCCTTGCCCTCGTCTATCAGGCGGTTCAACTCGCCGTAGAACGCGAGGTTCATGGGCGGCTCATGTGAGCGCGTCGAACGCGATGGATTGTTGGATGAGCGAATACGTGAGTAAAGCACCAGCAGAAGCACCACGGCAATAACGCCGAATAACAGTCCGCGCGACGTTGCGTCCTGACTGAAAAAATACCCTGACAAAAGCGCGGTGAGTATCGCCGCTCCGCCGAGAATCACGCTTGTTGATTTTTTCAAGCCGTCACCTCCGAATCGTCTACCATTATAATCGCAATCGCCGAAAAAGAAAAGAGCTTTCGCGAAAAAAGTAAAAAATAACCGCGCGGCAACCGTGGACGGTAACAGCGCGGGGATCCGGAGAGAATGGGATTATTCCTCCATTTGCTTGCCGAGGAATGCAGCGGCTGACTGAGCGAGCTTCATTTCGGTTTCGGTGGGCGTCTGGATACGGTCGCCCTTGAGCATGACGACGGCTCCCGTGACGTCGCCCGCCGCGATGATGGGATAGATGATGGCGGCGGCGTGGTTCAGCCCCTCGACAGGCTGTACCTCGTCAACGGAGCTGGGATGGGCGCTGTAGCTGCGGCGGCTCTCCATATAGTTTTCGAGAACCGGGGTCACGCGCCGCTCGAGGTATTCGCGCTTGCTGACGCCCGCGGCTGCGATAACATGGTCGCGGTCACAGATCAGGGTCGGCATCGCGCTGATTCGTGACAGAACGTCCGCGTACTGCGCCGCAAATACACTCAGCTCCCCTACGGGGGAGTACTTCTTAAAAATAACCTCGCCGTCGGTCGCCGTGTAAATCTCCAGCGGGTCGCCCTCGCGGATATGCAGGGTGCGGCGGATTTCCTTAGGGATGACAACGCGGCCGAGGTCGTCGATTCTTCTGACAATTCCTGTTGCTTTCATATCTGAATCTCCTTGTTTTTGGTTTACAAATTCTTGCAAGATT
>CAJONB010000074.1 GCA_905235715.1 uncultured Ruminococcus sp.
GTCCGCAAGTGCAGGCTGGACTACGAGGGCGGCGTTCAGGTGTACGAGGTCGAGCTCAAGACCACGATGCACGAGTATGAGATCGACATCGACGCGCACACCGGCGCCATCCTGAAGAACAAGAAGGAATTCGACCTCTGAGGTCTCGTTCAGACGGTCAAGAGGGTCAGCAACTGTAAATTCCGATAGAAATTTACAGTTGCTTGTCTCGATTGCATGGACAATCTTTCGATGATCACCCCATTCAGATGGCGGCCGTGCGTGTTTCACATCGCGGGCATCGGGTGGTTGATCCAATCGCCCCCGCAGTCGCGGGGCTTTTTGGTATAATATGGGTCGAATGGCGAAAGAAGAGAGGGAAGTTCCCGTGAAGGTGCCGAAATTGGCGATGGTCTTGACGGCCATCGGCTGGTTTTGGACGGCGTACGAGTGCGACACCATCGGGATCGATGTCTTCGACATGCTGCTGAAGCGCTTTCCGGGGCAGCTTTGGATCATGGCGGCCGTGCTGACGTATCTGACGATCATCTGGATGCCGAAGAATTTGCTGACGCGGTCCGTGATGGGCATCTTCATGCTGATTCCGGCCGAGCTTTTCAAGATCACGCGCCCGATGCTGCCGGACGGCGGGTTCGCCCCCGTGCAGATTGTGGTCGCATTCGCCTACGTCCTTGCCGTCATCGGCATGTACGGGATGTTCTACCCGTGGCGGATCGAGACGGCGCTCAAGTGGATTCTGCGTAAAAGGCAATGAAGGAAATCCCGACGATACTTCTGACTGTGCTGGGGGGATTGGGAATCTTCCTGCTCGGGATGAAGCATTTGTCCGAAGGTTTGCAGGCGACGGCCGGGGGCGGGCTCCGGAAGTTCATGGCGAATGCGACGAAGCACCGCATCGTCGGCGTCTTCAGCGGAATCGTCTCCACGATCATCGTCCAGTCGTCCTCGATCATCACGGTGATGCTCGTCGGATTCGTCTCGACCGCCCTCATGACCCTGCCGCAGGCGTTCGCGGTGCTGATCGGCGCGAACATCGGCACGACCGCGACCGTGTGGATCATCGCGTACGCGCCGAATCCGCAGATGCTTGGTCTCGTCGGGCTGGCGCTTGGCGGGGCGATGTACTTCTTCTTCCGCGGGGAGCGGGTGCACCACCTGGGGCTGACGGTCATCGGCCTCGGCCTCTGCGCGAAGATCGCAAAGCGGGCAGGCTATGTGATGCTGCTGCCGACGCGCTCGAGCAGACGCCTAAGATGCTCCCCGTTCTGAAGAAGGCGGGTGTAGTCGACGCCGGCGGTAAGGGCATCCTGACGATTTTTGAGGGTATGCTTTCCGTCTTCCGCGACGGTATCGTTGTGGAGTATGTAGAAGCTCCCGACGAAGCCGGCGGCGATACCTCCGAAGAATTCTTCCGCTCTGCGGCGGCTGAGTTCGACGCCGTTATCAACTTTACCTATTGCACTGAGGTCATTGTCGGCAGAGATCCCGGGATTGAGACCGACCCCAATGAGCTGAGATTATATCTGGAAACCGTCGGCGACAGCATCGTTATGGTAGCGGATGAAGAAATCATCAAGGTTCATGTACATACAGAGCAGCCCGGCGACGTCTTACAGAAGGCGCTCGAGTACGGCGAGCTTCTCACCGTCAAGGTCGAGAATATGAAAAAGCAGCATGAAAACGCCAAGATTGAGAACGAAAAGATGAAGGCGAACGCTGAGAAGAAGGAAGAGCATACATTTGCCGCTCCTGTTGACGATTACGGCTTTGTTGCGGTTGCCGCGGGCGAGGGACTTGCGAATCTCTTCAACGAGTTGGGCTGTCTGAATGTTGTTTCCGGCGGTCAGAGCATGAACCCCTCTACCGAGGATATTTATGCCGCTGTTATGGCGACTCCGGCGAAAAAGGTCTTTGTCCTGCCGAATAACAAGAACATCATCATGGCTGCCGAGCAGACCAGGACGCTTGCGGGGGACAGAGAGGTCATCGTCGTTCCGACCCGCACGATCCCGCAGGGCTTGTCCGCGATGCTGGTATTTGACCCTGACGTCGAAGCCGAGGTCAATGTTGAGAATATGATGAACGCCGCGAGGAATGTATCTACCGGTCAGGTAACCTTTGCCGCGCGTGATTCCGAGTTCGGCTCCATGAAAATCAAGGAGGGCGACATCATCGGTTTGCGGAACGGCAAGCTGACCGTTACCTCTTCTTCACCGAACAAGGCGCTTTTGAAGCTTGCGAAGAATATGATTGACAAGGAAATGTCCTTTGTTACCTTGATTGCCGGCGAGGATGTTTCCGACGAGGACGCTGCCGCCGCGGTCGAGATGCTTGAGGAAAAGTTCGACGATCAGGTGGATATCACCTACATCAGGGGCGACCAGCCAATCTACTACTACATCATCAGCGTAGAATAAATCACAAAGGCTGTCCCCGCGACAGCCTTTTATTTATATAAACCATCATACGTATCTGCTGTTGACTGCCAACTGCCAACTAACAACGATTTACTATGTCATTATACGAAGTACCCATTACAAAACTGAAAGGAATCGGCGAGAAAAAGGCGGCGCTGTTCAAAAAGCTCGGCGTAGAATCCGTCGGCGACCTGATATCCTACTATCCCCGCGCCTATGATAACTGGGCGGATATCACGCCGGTCAGCGACGTTCAGCACGGTGAGCGCTATGTCATTCGCGCGCGTCTTGCCGCGGCTGTCAGCACCGTGCGTATCTCCGGCGGCAGGCTGATGAGCAAGGCGACTGTCTGTGACGACAGCGGCTACATGAATCTCGTCTTTTTCAACAACAAATATATCGACTCCATGCTCCGTTACGGAGAGGAGTATTGCTTTATGGGCAAGGTTCAGCGCGATAAGTACGGCTACCAGATGACCTCGCCCGAGTTTACTTCGCCGAAAAACGGCGATGATATTACTCCTGTATACAATCTGACGGCAGGCTTAAATAACCGCGTCGTTATGAAAGCGGTCAAAGAGGCGCTGTCGATGCTTCCCGATCCCATCCGCGACCCCTTGCCTTACGATATCCTTAAGCGCTACAATCTTTGCACCCTCAGCTTTGCGCTGCACAATATCCACTTTCCTGAGAACATCGGCAAAATGGAGAAGGCGCGCAGGCGGCTGGTGTTTGAGGAGCTGCTGGTGCTGAATCTCGGTATGCGGCTGATGAAATCTCACTCCCGCGAGCAGACGCCCATTACCATGCCCGTTGATTATACTCACGAGTTTACGGAGAAATTACCCTTTACGCTCACAAACGCCCAGCAAAGAGCCGTCATCGACTGCGTGAATGATATGAAGAACAAACGCTCGCCGATGAACCGGCTGATACAGGGCGACGTCGGTTCGGGTAAGACTGCCGTCTGCGCCGCGGTGTGCTATAACTGTGTGAAAAACGGCTATCAAGCCGCCTTTATGGCGCCGACGGAAATCCTTGCCCAACAGCATTTTGAAACCTTTTCCAAGATGTTTGACGGCACGGGAATACAAATCGAGCTGCTCACAGGCTCCATGACGCCCGCCAATAAGCGCAAGGCGCGCGAGCGAATCGAGGCGGGCGAGAGCGATATTGTCATCGGCACTCATACGCTTGTTTCCGAAAGCACTGTTTTCAACAGGTTAGGCTGTGCGATTACGGATGAACAGCATCGCTTCGGCGTAGCACAGCGCTCCCGCTTAGCAGAGAAGGGCGAACGTCCGCATATTCTTGTTTTGTCCGCGACGCCGATTCCGCGCACGCTGGGGCTGATTATCTACGGCGATTTGGACATCACCGTGATTGACGAGCTTCCGCCGGGACGCACCGAGGTGCAGACGCTGTATATCAAGTCGGATAAGCGCGACCGTGCGCTGGATTTCATCCGCAAGCAGGTCGACGAGGGCAGACAGGCGTATATCGTCTGTCCGCTGGTGGAGGAAGGCGACGACGAGCTGCAGAGCGCGAATGATTACGCAGCCGAGCTGATGCTCGGCGCGTTCCGCGATTATCCTGTCGGCATCCTGCACGGCAAGATGAAGCCGAAGGATAAGGAAAAGGTGATGACTCAATTTTCCAATAACGAAATATCCATCCTTGTTTCTACGACCGTGGTTGAGGTCGGCGTCGACGTCAGAAATGCCACCGTGATGATGATTGAAAATGCCGAGCGGTTTGGACTTTCGACGCTCCATCAGCTCCGCGGACGTGTCGGCAGGGGAGAGTACAAGAGCTACTGCATCCTTGTGTCCGACCACACCGGCGATAATACCGAGCAGCGGCTTTCGACCATGTGCCGCACCAATAACGGCTTTGAAATTGCCGACATGGACTTAAAGCTCAGAGGTCCGGGCGATTTCTTCGGCAACCGTCAGCATGGCTTGCCGCAGCTGGCGATTGCGGATTTTTCCGATACGCAGACCCTTGCCCAAAGTCAGGAGGCGGCGGAATATCTGCTGCAGCTCAGCCCCGATTTGAGCATTGATGAGACCCGCGCCCTTCGCGCGGAGGTTTACCGCCTGTTCCATACGACAGGCGAAGCATTGAATTAAGGCAACACCGCACACCTGAATTATTTACATTCTTTTAAAAAATAACTGTTGTATTATTTCTGTCACTGATGTATAATGATTATATTCATAAAAGGGGGCTGAATGATGAAAAAAAGAATGTTACTTGTGCTTCTCGCGGGCACATTGATGTTTGCTTCTTTGACTGCCTGTCATCCCGATAAGGAGGATGAAAAGAAAGCGACGGAAGCTGCTGAGGCAACAGAAAATACGGCGGCGACCGAAATGCTTGAAGAGGGCGAGCTGCCGATTGTAAGCGCCTCGACCGAAGCGAAAACAGACAAAAAGTCCGACAAGAAAACGAACGGGGAAGAGTCAAAGGAGCAGAGCAAAGACCAAAATTCCGATGATTCCGGCAAATCTTCCGATAATAAAAAGTCAAATTCCGGTTCCGGCAATAACAGCTCCTCGTCGTCAGCGCCGAAATCCGAGACGCCGACGAAATCTTCGTCCGACAGCAAAAAGAAAGACGAATCGAGTGCCACCGAAAATATTAACTATGATATTGAGCCGGAGGAGTACGAGCTTCCCTTTATCCCTGCTGTTATAAGGAAGTCATGATATGAAAAAGTTACTTGCGGTTTTATTGGCGACGGCAGCATTGGCTTCTGTATTTGCCGTATCGTTCCACGCGGAAAGCTCCGCCGGCGCTGACAGCTACATGGTCGGCGACGCCGACGGCGACGGCGCTATCACGATTATGGACGCGACAGCGATCCAGAGGTTACTCGCAGGATTTATTGAAGACAGCGACAGCATGATTGCGCTGCGAGGGGATTCTGACGGCAACGGCTTGGATATTATGGACGCGACAGCAATCCAGCGTTATCTTGCCGAACTCACAGTCAGTGTGCCGATTGGTACGATCGTTGAACTTCCGGCGCCGACTGTTGAACCGACAGACGCTCCCACGGAAGCTACGACAATCGCTCCTACGGATGCTCCGACAGAAGCTCCCACGGATGTACCTACAGACGCGCCGACTCAGGCGCCTACCTCACCTATGCCTACTTCCGATCCTAACGAGCTTCCCTTCATACCGGTTGGCTAATATTGATAACAAAGCGAATTTTTAACAGCCCTTCCAAAAGAAGGGCTGTTTTTTATTTGACAGGAAATTACAACTTTAATATTTGTCTTTTCTGTATTATACGAAGAGTAATATAGTTTTTAACACCTGTCAAATAAAAAGATTTATAGTCTCCGCTCAGTTGCGCCCTGCGTGCGCACGAGCGATGGGTAGACGAAATCGCTCGCTTGGTGCGCACGATTTCTTGCTATGCGGAAACGAGCAGTTTCCTGTAAAGTAAAAGGATTTGTATGCCCGCTCAGCTTTTTGCTTTGCAGCAACGAGCAATGGCGAAGCGAAATGCGCGCGGAACGCGATAAGCGTAAAAACAGACTAAAGTACAGAATACAGTATAGACAATTTTTGATACAATCGTAAAATCTTGCTTGAAAGCCCTGCCGTCATATTGTTAAAATCGAATTATAATGCGGCTTATTTGCTCTGAAAGAATATTACAATTTCGAAATAAAAATCGACTGATTTTTCTCGTGGGATATTATACTCGGCTCTATTCACAAAGCAAATTATAAAATTATATTAAAATTGCACAAATTTTCCCTCAAAAATTGTAACACAAAAATGACAAAACCGATTGTAAAAATGACAATCCTGTGATATGATTATTCGTGAAGATTTAGGGTTTCGGAAAACTATACCATCTTATCTATTGACTTTATAGTTGAACTGATTCAGCGGTTTAGACGCCGTCTTTTCTGAAATCTTCAAGAAGTTTATTTCACGGCTTTAAAGAAAAAGGAGGACTGAGAAAATTGAAAAAAATAATCAGTATTTTATTAGCCGTAATGCTGGTTGCCTCGATGGCAGTCAGCGCATCCGCCTTGCAGCTTCCCCGCTTAGTTGCTATCGGCGAAGGAGATACTTATATTGTAGCAGGCAGCACCACCGAAATTTTCGGTGCGGAATGGAATGGTACCTATGCAGCCAACACCATGACCCTCGGCAATGACGGCAAGTATTCGATTACTTATACCGTTAATGGGGCAATCAAGGCTGTTCAGTTGAAGGTTGTCAAAAACGGCTCCGAATGGATCGGCGACGCTACCGGCGGCAATTTCACCTTTAACCTGACAGGCGCAGGTGAGTTCACTGTTTCCATCGACCCTGAAACAAAGGTTGTCGCAGTGACCGGTGATATCGTTGAATTCCCGAACGCTTTTGAGTATGATGCGGTATACGTGGTAGGCAACGGTTCCGCTGACGGCGATTACTGGCTGAACAACATTAGCTGGAATCCCGCTGCGGCAAGCAATAAAATGACCGAGGTCAAGAATGACGTATGGGAGTTTGAGACTAAGAAGGGCGAATACGACGTAGACGCGCTTGAGTTCAAGTTTGCTATCGACGGCGCATGGACTCACAACTTCGGTATTGCCGACGGCGCTGCGATTGAGAGCGGCGTAACGATGGACGCGAAATACGACGGCAAAAATATCAAGGCTGACTTGACGGGTGTAACCGCAACCATCAAAATGCAGCTTGACCTGACCAACTTTGACTTTGCGTCCAAGACCGGCGCGAAGATGACCGTTACCATCATCCCCGACACAGCACCGACCGACGCGCCCACCGACGCACCGACAGATGCTCCGACCGATGCACCGAC
>CAJONB010000075.1:0-14503 GCA_905235715.1 uncultured Ruminococcus sp.
ATTTCTATTGATTTGTCAAGTCTTTTTTCAAAAAAACTACAAAAAAACAGGGCACCCACTATCTTGTGAGTGTCCTGTTGCTTAACTTAATGATATTGCTAATTAACGCTTCCCATCTGGAACAATGGCCAGATCCGGAAGACCACGTGTCCCACCAGCTGTTCTTCGGACACGCACCCTACGCTGGTGGAACGGGAGTCCACAGAGGTTGCCCGATTGTCGCCCATGACGAACACCCGCGCCTCCGGAACCTGATAGGGTAAGGTGATATTACATTCGCCCAGCGCCTTGGCGCCCTCGACCAGATAGGGCTCCTCGATGGGCTCGTTGTCAACGTAGACCGTGCCGTCTTCGTCGATGTCGATCCACTGACCCGCCTGACCGATGACCCGCTTCACCAGTACCTTATTATTATAATAAAAGGCTACGATGTCGCCGGTCTGCATCCTGTCACCTTTGAGACAGATCACATACTCTCCCTCTGACAGATTGGGATTCATGGACGTACCATAAATCTGAAGAACAGGCAGAAACAGCACTGCAACCAGTACCGCCGCAGCCGCAACAGTGATCAGCGTGAAGACGGTGTTCTTGATTATCCGCCTCAACCGGCGCTGATATCTCGCCTGCTCCACCGCCGCCTCAAGCGCTTCCACGGAGGGTAGCTCCGCTCTCGCTTCCGGCGGCTCGGGTAGGTCGGGTGGGTCGGGGTCGTCAGCTTCCTCCTCCCCTTCTTCCAGCGCTTTCAGGTTGTCCAGATAGCTGTCTGCGGCTTTCTGGGCCTCGGCAAAGATATCCGTCAGGGCAAGAGATGCCTCGGCAATGGATCCGGCATTTTTCAGGTTGGTCTTCCGGCTGGCAAGCTTTTCATTCGCCTGAGCCAGCTCAGTTTCCAACTGCTCAATCTGCCTTTGCTGCTCCAGCATGAGCTTTAACAGCTCCGGCTTTCGCAGCTTCTTCAGTTGTTTTTCGGTCAACGCTTTCTCACCTTCTTACCCGCGGCGACAGATGCGCCATTATTCGCTTTGTATGGGCACTGCCCTATTTTCACCGTAAAGAAACGGTCATCATGTTCACTGCGTGAACACGCGATAGGGCGCCCGTCGGCAGGTTTTTTAATCAGAATCCGGCGCTGCGGCATCAATATGCCGAATAATAATTCCAAAATCGGATTAAAAATCTACTAATACCAATATATAATATTAACATAGCGCATAAATAATTACAAGACTTTGTGTGGCTTTTCCTTTAATTGAGGGCACAAATTTTCGCTCTGTAATTGTAATTAAACTGTAACATTTATACAAGGCTGCAAAAGAGTCGCAATAAGAGAAAAAACGAAAAGCAGTTGAAAGAGAGGACTTGTGTTCAGAATTACTTGTTTATGCTTGAATCATTTCCGATTTGGCTCATCTGCCGTTTTCGCCGGGGATTAACGGTGTGTCCTTACCAAGATAGACTTCTTCTCTAAGCCTATTTATCATCTCGATTGCAGTATCGTTCAGAGGAACAGCTCTCACGCTTGTGGCGCTTTTTGATGGTTCGACCTTTGTTTCCTGCCCCTATACCATCACGTTTGTGAGTTATTATCTCATTTAATTAAGCGGATTTCAAGGGGGGGTTCCAAAATGGAACATCTATTTAGAAAAATTTCCCGGTTTTTCTGCTTCACTGTGAGGCTCTTGATAGAACCGTCGGGCTGTTTTATCCCGTTGATTAAGGCTTTAGCGCATAAGATTTATGTCAAAAATATCCTCACGCTTAAGATATAGTAAATTTAGGTATCCTTTGCAAATTATTGCTTTTTTTCAAAATTTTTCAAATCTTTTTCTTTTCATTTTATGGTGATTGGGGTATAATGAAAAAATACAGGCAGGGGGCGTTGAAATGAAAAAAATCTTCACAGGTAAAATCTGGACGATTGCCGTTGCGGTACTGACGTTTTTGATAGCGGTGAGTGCAGCATGGATCGGCGTCCGCTACTATATCAGTATGGATTTTTATCAAACGCCATCGATGTTTCTGGAGGGCGAATACGCTGTCGACGGCGGTGAATGGCAAGCGATTGACGCTGATAAGCCCGTCACCGATCATTTTCATCAGATTGTGTTCAAAGGAAGGATACCCGAGAAGCTATCGACCTACTTTAAAAACGTAACTATATCCTCCAAAAACGTGTGGTATACCATCAAGACATCTGACGGCACGGTGCTCTGCAGTTATCGGTTTGAGGATGAGAAGATAAAGTATGATTATATTCCGGACAAACCGATGGCGCTGCGTTTGTCTGATACCCCGGGTTATAAGGTGAATGGCTTTAGTGCCGCCGACTTTACTGAGTATTACGGGGTATCACCGGATGAAGAACTGTTCTTCGAAGTGGAATATCCCTATGATAACGCGCTGGTCAGCTTTTGCGACTGTGTAAGTATCACGGCATATTATAATGACGGCATATATTTGCGGTTCTTCTTTGAAGCCTTGCCCTTTGTCGGACTGTTCATTCTGGTATGCTTTTTCGGATTATTCTTTTTCCCTGTGGCGAGCTTTATCCTCGGGAAGGTCGATTACAGATATCTTGCGTTCGGCTTCCTCAGCTTTTTCTGGGGCTTATATATGATTATGCAGAGCGTCAGCAATTATCTGAACCTGTGGATTTACGATCCGACCGTCTGTCTGTTACTGGATAAGATTGCTGAATACTGTTTCGTGACAGCTCTGTTACTCTATTTCAAAGCGAATATGCGAAAAAAGAGAATGCGCCTTGTTGCCAATATCATTCTGACTGTTTTCCTTCTCGGCGAGATTAGTGTATACTTGCTCCATCTTTGCGGCAACGCGGATCTTACGGCATCCTCGATGATGATGAACATTGTCGCGGCAGTCTGTATGGCCGTCATGATTGCTCTGCTGTGTGTCGAGATGAAAGGAAACCGCAACGCGTTGTTTTTCCTGTTGTCATGGGTGCCGTTGATGATTACGGCTGTCCTCGATATTCTCGATGGTTTTATCCATTTTCCCGGCTCGCATTATTTCAACTACGGTCTTACGGTGACGATGATTGTCCAGATTGTCGCTTTAATCTTTAATCTGCGGCAGCAATATTTGAATATGATTCGCTATGAGCAAATGCAAAAGGAGCTGTATGAAGCAAAGGTGAGTGTGATGGTATCGCAGATCCGGCCGCACTTTATGTATAACGCGCTGAGTTCGATCGCCATGATGTGTACGCTCGACCCGGAAACGGCGCAGGAGGCGACCGTGACCTTTGCCGACTATCTGCGCGGCAATATGGATTCATTAAAGCAGACTGCTCCCGTACCCTTTGAAGTAGAGCTCGCGCATTTGAAAAAGTACTTATATATAGAAAAACTGCGGTTTGCCGATTTGCTGAATGTCGAATATGATATTCAGGCAACTGACTTCAGGCTGCCGCTGCTCAGTATCCAGCCGTTGGTCGAGAACGCCGTCAAGCACGGCGTAGGTATGAAGGAGGACGGCGGCACGGTAAAAATATCAACGCGTGAAACCGAAAACGCGTATGAAGTCATTGTCGAGGACGACGGCGTGGGCTTTGACACAAATGCGGAGAAGCCCGATGACGGACGATCCCACGTCGGAATGGAAAACACAAAAAAACGCCTGCACGATATGTGCGGCGGTGAGGTTATCATCACAAGCGCGATTGGAAAAGGAACAACCGCAAAAGTGATTTTGCCGAAGGAGGGACAAACTGATGAAAATACTGTGCGTTGACGACGAACCGCTGGCGTTGCAAATGCTTGAAATGTCGGTCAAAAAAGCGAAGCCCGACGCAGAGGTTTCCGCTTTCAGAAAACCGAAAGAGCTGCTTGAATCGGCGCAAAAGGGCGGCTGCGACATCGCCTTTCTCGATATTCACATGCGCGGCATGAACGGCGTGGAGCTTGCCAAGGAGCTGAAAGCTGTTAACCCCAAAATGAATATTATTTTTGTGACCGGCTTCTCGGATTATACCGGCGACGCCATGAGCCTGCACGCGAGCGGCTACATTATGAAGCCCGTTAATCAAGCCAAGGTTGAACAGGAGCTTGCCGATCTGCGCTTTCCGATTGTTCCGAAGAACAATGCAAAGCTGAGGGTGCAGTGCTTCGGCAACTTCGACGTGTTCACGCCCGACGGCGAACACGTCCGCTTTGAACGCAGTAAATCAAAAGAGGTTTTCGCCTATCTCGTCCATAAGCAGGGCAGCTCCTGCACCACGCGCGAAATCTTTGCCGCGATCTTTGAGGATGAGCCGTATGAGAAGAAGCTGCAAAATCTTCTGCAAACCTACGTCTACGCGATGATCAAAAGCCTGAAAGCGGTCGGCGCGGAGGACGCGGTCATCCGCAGCTACAACGCGCTTGCCGTCAATCCCGATGTGCTCGACTGCGACTATTACCGCTTCAAGGAGCTGGACGCAGGCGCTGTCAACGCCTATCAGAACGAGTATATGAGCCAGTATTATTGGGCTGACTTTTTGTATGACGATTATTTGGATTAGAAGTATAATATAAACATTCAGCGGGGACGACTGATGTGTCGTCCCCGCTGAGGTTTATTGGTGTATTCTGTTTATTGTGCCGATGTGCTGCTGATTTCTCAAGCGAAGCCGGTTACGCGTAAACTCAGTTTTATTAAACTTTCGATGTTTTTCCGCTGATGCCCCAAGCAAAGTCGGGTACGCAGAACCTTGGGTCGACGAAGCCCTCATAGGTAGCTGTGTTGTTGCTGCCTGTGTTGCCCCAATTTTCGGCGATGTCCTTGCTGTGACCGTTGAGCCTTTCAACCAAGAGCGCCGGGCCTCTGTCGGCATGATTGTTGGTGAAGCTGCTGTTCTTGATAACACATCTTTTGCCGTCAATGTAGTTGATTCTTACTGCTCCGCCTACGTTCTTTGCGGTGTTGCCGTCGAAGGTGCATCCGTCGATAATCTGGGTAAATTTGTTAGAGTAGCCTCCAATACAGATTATCGCGCCTGCCTGATCATCAGTTGTATTGTTCTTGAATGTGCTGTTATAAATCTTGCAGTTGTGTGCCGCGATTGCTCCGCCGGCGCCTTTGCCGTAGTCTTCGGACGTGTTGCCCTCAAAGGTGCAGTTTTTTACGATTACGCTTACGGCGTCAATTGCGCCGCCTATGCCGTCCAATGCGCGGTTATTACGGAAAGTGCAGTTCTCAAAGGTTGGATACTGATTAGACAGGAGGTAGAAGCAGCCGCCTGATGTTTTAGATTGGTTACCTACAAATGCAGAGTTCTTTACATTGAGTTTTGCAAGCGAGGAATCGACATATATTCTGCCTGCGTTTTCAAACGTACAACCGTCCATGTTGATTGTCTGGGCTTTGATGCTGTCTCCGTACCAGATAGCCTCTTTATCTGTCTCCTTGACGGTTATGTTTTTAAGATTAAGGGTAACGTTGCTTCTGCCTCTCGAGTGGAAAGCAGACTGACCGCCTACGAGGGTGCCGTTGCTGATGTTAAGGGTAGAATTGCTGTGCATCGGGAAGATGATAAGATCTTTTTTGGCGCTCGCGTCCAATGTGTGATTGCCAAGGTCGATAGTAACTGTTCTTCCTTCGTCGATATGGAAGCCGCCGTTTCCTTGGAACTGATAGGTATTTTTGTTGAGATTGTCGAAGTTGAAGCCTCTTTTGCTGTCTGCCGTTACGTCGCCGTTGAGCCTGAGAGTGTATGTTTTGCCTGTCTTATATGCCTGCGCCCATGCTTCCGAGATGGTGTGGAAGCCCTTTACCGTCTTGCCGCCGACAGCGGTCGGGATTTCCGCGGTTGCCTGCATAAAGTCACCGTTTTCATTGTTCTCTTTAATAACCTTCTTGTAGATACCATCGATGGAAGAAAGGGAGTTCGTGAGGTCTCTTGCGAAGTTCTCATAGTAAGAGTAGGGGTTTTCGTTCTTGTTTACCTCATAGATACCGTTTTTGACCTCGTACTCCTTTACCTTGAACGCCATATTATTCAGAGCAAGAATTGTGAAGTAGTCTAACGCTACATTGGATTCCATAAGCTCGATTTCTTCATTTACGCTGTCGAGGTAATCAAGAAAATCGGGAGATTCCTTCCAGTCGTGTTTGGTTTCCTTGTAGTTTGCGAGAATTTTGTCCATGAGATATTCCGATGTAATCCTGTAGCCGGAAATGTGATTTGTTGAGGAACGGGTACCCTTAACATATTCTACCATAATATTGAAGTTCTTTTCCAGTGCGGAGATGTTACAGGATGACTCGCCGAGGATGTTCTTGTATGTGCGGTAGGTTGTGTTGTCAATTAAGCCCTCGCCGGGAGTGGTGATGTTGCCGCTGTACTGCTTCATCTTCTTAATGGCTGCCTGATAGTCGTCGGAGATGCTGTCAGCTTCTTTACGGAAGTCCTTTGAATCGATATTCGAGTTGATGAGCTTAAGCTGTTTCATCTCGTCGTCGTGATAGCTGTCGATTGTTTCCGAAAGCTCGTCGAGCTTTTTAAGGACGTCTTCTATGCTGGGTTCTTCTTCGTCAAATGCCATGCCGAGTATGTAACCCGCGCCTTTGTTGAGAAGTTCACCGAAGATTCCGTCGCCTACGGTAGCTCCGATAATCTTCTCTACACCGAAGCCTGCGAGATCCTTTGTAATCTCTTTGACGTCGATTGACGCTGCCGCCACGGGTGTAGTTGTTGCTGTCAACGCGATTGTTCCCATTGAGAACACTGTGATTGCGGATAATGCGAATGCCGTTATCCTGTTTCTCATTCTGTGATTTTTCGGTTTTGTCTTTTTCATTGTTGTCACTCCTTTTGAATTTGTTGTGTTGGTGTTGTTGGTGGTATTTGTTGTTGTAATAATGTTTGTGTTTTTCATTGTGATTTCTCCTTTTTGATTTAATTTTGTTTTGTTTTATTGTGGTTTTATTATATCAGGGTAATCTTTGCAACTTCTTTGCAAACTTTTAAGTTTTTGAAAAAGTTTTCATTTTTTCGGTTGCTTTGTATTTCCCTTGACTGTGACTAAAGTATATCAAACCGATCTTTGCAACTTCTTTGCAAATATTTGATGTTTTTGAAAAAAGTTTTTATTTTTCAAAAAACAATCTGACAATAAAAAAAGTTGCAATAAAAAGAATCGTGTTGCGGGCTGTGAATGCGATTAATTCAACAGGCTCTGTCGGAAGGTAATTTGCTTGCGAATAGATTTAAGTGTGTTTTTCATAATAATTTCTCCTTTGTGTTTTGATTGGGATTGTGTTTCCCTTGACTGTGACTAAAGTATATCAGCCCGACCTTTGCAACTTCTTTGCAAATATTTAGTGTTTTTAAAAATTTATCGGTAAAACGGGTTGCTAACCTCCCCGGACACACCAAATGTCTATGAAAAGCGGATAAAAGTATTGAAGCTCAGAAATCTGCATAAAAGCCCATAAAAAGAAAACCGGAAGGTTTTTCTTTACCTTCTATGTTCACAAATTATTCTTATTTAGCAAAAAGCCTTGTTTTATTGTGTCGAATATTGTATAATATCGGTAATTGGAATTTCGTATTTAACAAAGAAACGTCATGTGCCGGCGGCACAAGTGAACGGAGGTTAAAATGAAACGAAGAATTTTATCTGCGCTTTTGGCGGCGGTAATGATACTCGGCGCGATTCCCGCCGTAACCGCGGCAAAGGTCGACCTTGCCGACACGCCCGCGGAGATTGTTACCGAAACGCCCGCAACCGAAGAATCGGAACCGCAGACCACCGAGGAAACGGAATCGCAGACCGAAGCGGTCACCATCGAGCCAACCGTGGCAGTAACGGAAGAAACACAGGCGCCTGCCGAAACGCCGACGCTTGCTCCCAAGGTCAAAACGGAGCTTGCACCCACAGCGGCGAATTATCCCGCAATTACCAAAATCGCGCCCTCAAAGGCAGGCTTGACGCTGACATGGAGCGCGTACTCCGGCGCTTACAAATACATGGTATTCACCCTCAAAAGCGGCGGCGGCTGGAAGAAAATCGGCGAAACGACCGGCACCGCCTTTGAGCATAAAAACCTGACCAACAATACCGAATATACCTACACCGTCCGTGCCGCGGATAAAAACAGTAAATTTATCAGCGCCTACAACACCAAGGGCTACACCAGACTCTTTCTCACATCGCCGAAGCTGCTCCGTACCGAAAGCGTGCGCGAGGGTCAGAAGCTGGTCTGGGAGCCTGTCAAGGGCGCGGAAGCGTACAAGGTTTATATCCGCAGCGGCTCCAAGTGGATCGTCGCGGGCACGACCGACACCGCCTACTGCATCAACTCCCGCGTCACCTCGGGCAAGGCTTACACCTACACCGTCCGCTGCTGGGACGTGTCCGACGACTTCGCGCTGAGCTATTATAACACCTCGGGCATCAGCGGCACTTTTATCGCCGCCCCCGAAATCACCTCGTTCAACGCTGTCAAAAACGGCGTTTCCATCAGCTGGCAGGCGGTCGACGGCGCGTCAAGATACGCCGTATTCCGCAAGCTCAGCAACGGCTGGAAGCGGCTCGGCAATACCGATAAAACGAGCTTTTCCGATACCTCCATCCGCTACTCTGCGCGCTACACCTACACTGTCCGCTGTATCGACAAGAACGGTAATTTCATCAGCGGCTATAACACCGCGGGTTGGAGCTTCACCCACCTTGCGCCCCCCGAAATCAGCTCCGTCACCTATCGCAACAACGCTTATACCGTTTCCTGGAATGCGCAGAAAACCGCGGCTTCCTACCGTGTTTTCCGTAAGGAACCCGGCGGCAAGTGGAAATCCCTCGGCGTCACAGCCAATACAAGCTTTGTCGATAAAAAGGCGGATAAAAACGGTGTGTACACCTACACCGTCCGCACATTGGACGAAAACGGGAATTACCTGACCTACTATACCGAGAACGGCCGCTACTACCGCATGGGAATTTTTGTCATCGGGCTTGACGGCACCGGCAAACCAAACACTACTCCGCGCTATACCTGTGCCGTTACCGAAGATGAACTGAGGCAGATGGTCGCGTGCATCGCGACAGGCTGGGACGGCGCAGTGGAAGGCGACGAGGTTCATAAGGATATCCTCGCGTATTACAACACCTACGTCCCTCTCGCAGTCAACTATACCATGCAGACGCACGACGCATGGTGCGCGGCGTTTACCTCCGCGGTATGGATTCGCGCGGGCATTGCGCCGTACATCGGAACCGAGTGCGGCTGCGGCAGATTTATCGACGTCGCTAAGGAAAACAAAATCTGGGTCGAAGCCGACGACTATGTTCCCAAGGTCGGCGACGCCATCATCTATAACTGGAGCGATTCCGGCGTCGGAGAATGTGTCACGGGAGCCGACCATATCGGTATCGTTACCTCTGTCAACGGCTCGGATTTCGTCGTAACAGAAGGCAACACCGGTACCGGCTATGTCGGCACACACGACAGAGTCGTCAACGGTCAGTACATTCGCGGCTATATCACTCCGAACTACGCGCTGATTGCTCAGTACCTGACCCTGAAAGCCCGTTTTATTTAACAGAATACACCCCTTTTAGTAAAATAACGGGGCTGTCGCATTTCCTTAGTGCGACAGCCCCGTTTTACGTATGTTATTTTATTGTCAGGGAAGATATTCCGCAAGCGCGTCAATCAGTTCACAATCCTCGCTAAGCTCCATCGGCTTTCCGTTTTCTATCATGCTCTCATTACATACGCGTCGTAGTAATCCGCGCAGGCATCCCACTCATCCTTCTGGGCTTCACTCAGCGTGTGGGAGGAAAGTCCGTAATGCTCCTTGAGATAATCTGTCAGATAAGCGGTGAATTTTTTCTGACCGTAGACGTTCAGATGGTCGAAGTTATAAAAATCCGTCGATTCATCCAAGCCGGTCTGTGCAAAATCGCGCTCAAAGTTAAGATAGTCATAGCCGTATTCCGCAACGATATCGGCGACCGTATTGTTGCGCTCAAACCGGGAGTAGGTGCGCTCGGTCACGATATGCGGGAACCGCGTAAACACGACGTTGTCCAGCCCCTCGCTGCGACAGTATTCGAGCAAATCTCTCAGGCTCTTTTCTGCGATTTCCTCGAGCGGCTTTTTACCGTCCGCCGTCGCCAGCGTGTTGTTCATTGAGGGCAAGGGGCTTTTAAACGAAACCGTCCAGTTGAGAATCCCTTTCAGATAATTATATCCGCGTCCTTTGTCGTCGGAAATGGTCTTGCGGTATTTTTCATCTGTTTCGTTATCCGTTTCGGGATCGCTCCACATACTGTGATATTTAATAAAGGGAAACAGATATTCCGGTTGATTTTCCTTTACGTTTTCCGCGACCCATTCTATCTTGGTAAAGTCCAGCGGTACGTTATCGGAGTAGTTGCGGAGGTTCGCCTCTTTTGTCAAATCCTCCTCATCATACAGCGCGCCGTTTAGCTCAATCACAACCAACGCCGGTTTCTGGCGGCTGAGGATATTTTTCAGCTGACTTTTATAATTGAGAATCGTGTTTGCCTGCGTCGCAAAAAGATAGCCGGTAATACCGTCCCGGGCGTAGGCGTAACCGGGCGCAATATCGGAGTATACCTCGCTTGCGCCGAGATAAACAACATCCAACGACTGATTATCCTCCAGATAAAAGCCCTTGATACGCTCGCGGTTATGGTCGGCGTGGTAGAAAACATTTTCCTGCAGCAGGCCGATGCTGATTGCCAGCACCAAAAGCAAGCAGAGAAGCCTGACGGCGCGAAGCAAATTACGTCTCATCATATCAATTCCTTTAGCCCGGCAACGAAGAACCGGAATATTCTTCTAGTATCATACCGTAATATCGGGCGAATAGCAATAGCTTTTCCGTAATTTGCGGATTCAGATAAATTTATCATTGCAAATCTTTGTAATTTTTCGCGCTATTTTGTTTACTTTTATCAAATTATGTGTTATATTGTATCTACGTTGAAATGATAAAAAATTATCAAACAAATTACAGTTATTAAAGGAGAAAAATATGAAACAGAAAAGTTTTGTCAGATTCTTGTGTGTTGCGCTGGTTATTTGCTTAGCGACCTGCTCTTTTGCGGCTTGCAGCGGTAAAAAAACCGTTAAAATTGCAATTAACGATAACGGCACCAAGACCGAGGTAGAAATCGAAGTCGGCAAAAAAGTCAGCGACGCTCTCAGTAAAGCAGAAATCACCCTCGGCGAAAAGGATGAATGTGAGCCGAAAGCAGACGAAAAAATTACCGAGGATACAAAGGAAATCACCATCAAGCGAGCTGCGGCGTTCAAGGTCAGCCTGACCGCCGACGGCAAAACCACCGATGTAAATACGAGCGCAGAAACCGTTCAGGCATTTCTGGATGCACAGGGCATTACCCTCGGCAAGGATGACGAGGTCAGCGAAAAGCTCGACGCGAAAATCACCGACGGCATGAAGATCACCGTCAAACGCGTTACATACAAGGAAGAAACCAAAACCGAAAGCATTGACTATCAGACCGAGGAAAAGTACAGCTCCTCTATCGCTGAGGGTTCCAGCGAGGTTACACAGCAGGGTGTTAACGGCGAAAAGACTATCACCTACAAGGTCAAGTATGTCGACGGTAAGGAAGAAAGCCGCGAAAAGGTTGACGAGAAGGTTACCAAGGAAGCGGTCAACGAAATCATCACCTACGGTTCTGCCTCAGACGACAGCGGAAACGATGACTCTGACAACTTCGACGATACCGATACAAACGACGGCGATAGCGGTGACAACGGCGACAACGGCGGCAAGACCGTAGTTGACAGACAGCCCATGCCCGATTGCGACGACTCGGGTCACGGTCTTTACATCGTTACCTATTCCGATGGCTCCGTTGGGTATGAAGAATATTAATTAATCATATAACAAAAGCGTTTCTGACCGGAATCAGAAACGCTTTTTACTTTTATTTTTTCAGACAATGCCGCTCGCGGTCGAAATAATCCTTTGTTTCCTTCGACACCACGCCTCCTAAGAGGAACAGCGCAATCAGGTTCGGGAACACCATCAGTCCGTTGAAGATATTTGCGATACCCCATACCGCGTCGAGGGTGAGATAAGAGCCGAGGAACACCGCGGCGATGTATAAATAGCGGTAAACGGTAATTGCTTTTTTGCTTCCCGTCAAATATTCCAGACACCGCTCGCCGTAGAAGTTCCAGCCAAGGATGGTGGTAAAAGCGAAAAACGCCAGACAAAGCATCAGGATAAACGCCGACACGTTCGGATGAAACGGCAGTCCGTGCTGCCACGCGTAGGTCGTCACCTTTGCGCCGTCAATATCCGCGCCCGTATTCCACGCGCCCGTGACGATAATCGTCAGCCCCGTAATGGTACAGACAATGATCGTATCAATAAAGGTACCCGTCATCGTCACCAGACCCTGCCGTACAGGCTCCTTCGTCTTTGCGCTCGCGGCAGCAATCGGCGCGGAGCCTAAGCCCGCTTCGTTGGAAAAAATACCTCTGCCGACGCCCTTCTGGATGACGGTTTTCAGCAGCAGTCCACTGACAGCGCCGGCCAGCGCGGACACATTGAAGGCGCTGCGGACAATCAGGCTGAGCGCCGCGGGAATCATGCTGTAATTATTTATCAGGATAATCAACGAGAACAGCACATAAGTCCCCGCCATAAACGGAACGACAAATTCGCTGACCTTGGCGATACGCTTGATTCCGCCGATAATGACCAGCGCCGCAAAGAAGGTGACGACCGCGCTGACGATAACGGTTGTCCATGTGATTTCCAAAAAGGGCGTTTCTCCGCTGCCGAGCGTCAACAGAACGCCCTGCTTCTCACTGTCAAAAAGATTCTGCGCCGCCTCGTAGATACCGTTGACCTGAACCATCGTGCCGATGCCCAAAAGCCCCGCCAGCGCTCCGAATACCGCGAACAGCTTCGCGAGAGGCTTCCACTTTTTGCCCAGTCCTCTTTCGATATAATAGAACGGCCCGCCGAGAAAATGCCCGGGGGATGTTTCGACGCGGTATTTTACCGCCAGAAGTCCCTCGGCGTATTTTGTCGCCATACCGAAAATTGCCGCCAGCAGCATCCAGAACAATGCGCCGGGTCCTCCCGCGACGATCGCGGTCGCAACGCCGACGATATTGCCCGTGCCGATTGTCGCCGACAGCGCGGTACACAGCGCGCCGAACGCGCTGACCTCACCGGCGCCGTCCTCCTCGTTTTTTACCACGTATTTCAGCGCCAAACCGAGATGCCGCACCTGCACAAACCGCGTGCGGACAGTCAGATAAATACCGACCGCGAGAATCAGGATAATCAGAACCCATCCCCAAATCCAGCCGTCTACCGTACTGACAATGCTTTCAAGGGTTACATTATTTTGCGCTGCGTTTACCATGGATCCACCCCGCCGTTTTAATAGATTTATTTTACCATTTTTCCGCTTTTATTTCAAGATTTTTGAAAAAAGAACCTATTCCGATTACTGCCGTAAACCTTGCATAATAAACATATCTATGCTAAAATAAAGATGTATATGCCGCGCGGCGTTTTGCCGGCGGAATGTGCTTGAGTAAGCAGATTCCTTTTGATGAAAGTACAAGCAGGTGAAAGAATGACCTTTAATCAAGATAAAATCCGCAATTTCAGCATTGTCGCCCATATCGACCACGGCAAGTCGACGCTTGCCGACCGCATTCTGGAACAGACCCAGAGCGTCGCGGTACGCGATATGGAGGATCAGCTGCTCGATGATATGGAGCTGGAGCGTGAGCGCGGCATCACCATCAAAAGTCACGCCGTCACCCTCGAGTACAAAGCCGACGACGGCGAAACCTATCAATTCAACCTGATTGACACCCCCGGTCACGTCGACTTCAATTATGAGGTCAGCCGTTCTCTGGCGGCGTGCGAGGGTGCGATACTGGTCGTTGACGCGTCGCAGGGTATCGAGGCGCAAACCTTGGCAAACACCTATCTTGCCGTTGACGCGGGACTGGAGATCGTCCCCGTCATCAACAAAATCGACCTGCCCTCCGCCGAGCCCGAACGCGTGATTCACGAAATCGAGGACGTCATCGGTATTCCCGCCGAGGATGCGCCCTGCGTTTCGGCAAAGGCGGGCTTGAATATCCACGCCGTCCTCGAAAAAATCGTTACCGATATTCCCGCACCCGAGGGCGATATCAACGCGCCGCTGCGCGCGATGATTTTTGACTCCGTTTATGACAGCTACAAGGGCGTTATCATCTACGTCCGTTTAAAGGAGGGTCAGATCCACGTCGGCGACGAATTCCGCCTGATGGCGACAGGCTCAACCTTCAACGTCGTCGAGTGCGGCTATATGCGCGCGACCTCTTTAGAGCCGCGCGAAGGTCTGTATGCGGGCGAGGTCGGCTACATCACCGCCTCCATCAAGAGCCTGCAGGACGCGCAGGTCGGCGATACCGTCACCTTAACAAGCAACCCCGCCGAAATGCCCCTGCCCGGCTACCGCAAGGTTCAGTCGAT
>CAJONB010000075.1:14517-19745 GCA_905235715.1 uncultured Ruminococcus sp.
TTTATCCCGTCGACGGCGCGCGCTACGGCGACTTGCGCGACGCGCTGGACAAGCTGAAGCTCAACGACGCGTCCCTGTCCTTTGAGCCGGAAACCTCCGTCGCGTTAGGCTTCGGCTACCGCTGCGGCTTTCTCGGTCTGCTCCACATGGAGATCATTCAGGAGCGGCTCGAGCGCGAATACAACCTCGACCTGATTACCACCGCGCCCTCGGTCAACTACCGCATCACCCTCACCGACGGCACAACCGTGATGATCAGCAACCCGACCAACTATCCCGACCCGGGCACGATTGCCCTGGCGGAGGAGCCGATTACCGACGCGCACATTTATTCTCCGACCGAATATGTCGGCAATATCATGGAGCTGTGTCAGGACAGACGCGGTAACTTCATCGGCATGGATTATATTGATTCCGACCGCGTGGATATCCACTACGAGCTGCCGCTCGCCGAGATTATCTACGACTTTTTCGATACCCTGAAGAGCCGTACCCGCGGCTATGCGTCCTTTGACTACGAATTCAAGGAATACCGCGAGAGCAAGCTCGTCAAGCTGGATATCATGCTCAACGGCGAGACCGTCGACGCGCTGTCGTTCATCATCCACGCCGACAAGGCGTATCCCCGCGCCCGTAAGATGGCGGAAAAGCTGAAAGAAAATATCCCGCGCCAGCTCTTTGAGGTACCGATACAGGCGTGTATCGGCGGCAAAATCATCGCCCGCGAAACCGTCAAGGCGATGCGTAAGGACGTCCTCGCAAAGTGCTACGGCGGCGATATCAGCCGTAAAAAGAAGCTGCTCGAAAAGCAGAAGGAAGGCAAAAAGCGTATGCGCCAGCTCGGAAGCGTAGAAGTCCCGCAGGAGGCTTTCATGGCGGTTTTGAAGCTGGACACCGATTAAATAATCAGAAAACAAGAGTCAGGAATTACAGCGGGCTGCGCCCGCAAATATAATTGTTTGAACGGTAACAGAGTTGCCGTGAGTATCATTCACTCTTCATTTTTCACTAAACCGGAGGTTTTAATTATGTCTGACGACCTGTCAGCCGCGAAAAAAGAAAAAAGCTTAATGGAGCGTCTTTTCGGACAAAAGGACGCCGAACAGCAGCAAGCCGAAACCGAGGAGGAGATCCTCTCCCTTGTGGAGGAGGGTCAGGAAAAGGGCTTGATTGAGGACGACACCAAGAGCATTATCGAGAACGTCTTTGATTTCGACGATACCGTCGCCTACGAAATCATGACCCACCGCCGCGATATGACCTCGCTGGAGGACACCGACAGCCTTGAGGAGGTCGTTGCGACCGCGATCGAATCGGGTCACTCGCGCATCCCCGTCTGGCATGACGATATTGACAACATTGTCGGCTTCCTCTATGTCAAGGACTTGCTCAAATACGTCGGCAAGCCCGCGCCCTCCGACTTCAAGCTGCGCTCCCTGCTGCGACCTGCGATTTTTGTCCCGCGCACCAAGAATTGCCGCTCGCTGTTCGCATTTATGCAGAAGCACCGCACCCAGATTGCGATTGTCGTCGACGAGTACGGCGGCACCGAGGGCATTATCACGCTGGAGGATTTGATTGAGGATATCCTCGGCAGCATCCGCGACGAGTACGACGACGAGGAGGACGAAATCCGCCGCCTTGACGACGGCAGATTTACCGTTGACGGCTCCACCTCGCTGGAGGATATCGAGGAGCTGACGGGCGTTACCCTCTCCGACAGCGACAGCGAAACCGTCGCGGGCTTTATCCTCGATAAGCTCGGCAGGATCCCCACCTCCGACGAACAGCCGGTTGTCGAATCCGACGGTCTGCGCTTTACCGCGCTGCGTACCGATGACAGGCGTATCCTCGAGGTTTTGATAGAAAAAATCTAAGCAAATTTACACATTGTTCACATCCCGCGTGGCAATTTGTCAAATTTGTAGTTGATTTTTTGCATAGATTTGATATAATAAGCTTGTTAACCGAAAAATAAACATTAACGGAGGAATACAAAATGAAAAGAATTCTTGCATTAACCTTATCGGTTCTGATGATTGCGGCGCTGTTCTGTGCCTGCGGCGGAAAGACAAAGACCGAATCCGCCGCCGGCGACAAGAAGGATGCTGCTGAAGCAACCACCGCTGTCGCAGAAAAGGTTGTCACCACCATCGACGCAAAAGATGACAGCGGCTTCGCTGAAAAATACGCGAAATCCGTCACCACCGATGAAAACGGCTACAAGGTCTATGAATTTGACGGTAATGCCTACGAGAATTATACCCGCGATTATAACAACACCATCTCCAACCAGATGACCAGCGAGCTGAGTAAAGCGCATGATAACACCTACGGTCAGTTCTGCTATATCAATGACGAAAAGAAGGCTGTTGTCGTCGGACTGAACCCCGGTCAGTATGACGAGAAGGTTGCTTCCAAGGAAGCAGCAACCCTCGCAAAGGACGCGTTCCCGTACTTCAAGGGTCTGGCCGAGAAGGTTGACACCATCAGCGTTATCTATTGCAACGCGAACGATCAGTCAGACGTTTACGGTTCATTCGATTTTAACGTAGAGTAATTATATCAAGTAAAAGGCTGCCTTTGGCGGCCTTTTTTTCTTGCGCTTTTCAACATACTCTGATAAAATAACAATATCAAAGGGGTGATTGGATGACAAAAAAACAAATCGCGCTCGCGGCGGTGGAGGCGCTCAAGCAGGAATATCCCGACGCAATCTGCTCGCTCAACTACACCGACCCGCTTCAGTGTCTTGTAGCGACGCGCCTGTCCGCCCAGTGTACCGACGCGCGTGTGAACATGGTCACGCCCGCGCTCTTTGAGCGCTACAAATGCGCTGCGGATTTCGCCGAAAGCACGCCCGGGGAGGTCGCGGAATACATCAAATCCTGCGGACTGTATAAGACGAAGTCAAAGGATATCGTCGCGATGGCGCGCGTCCTATGCGACCGCTACGGCGGCGAAGTGCCTGACAATCTTGACGACCTGATTTCCCTTCCCGGTATCGGGCGAAAAACAGCCAACCTCGTGATGGGCGATATTTTCGGAATGCCCGGCGCGGTCGTGGTCGACACCCACTGCATCCGCATCACCCGCCGCCTCGGCTTACATAACGAAACCGACCAGAAAAAAATCGAAACCATCCTGCGCGGTCTGCTCCCGCCCGACGAAAGCAACAACTTCTGTCACCGCCTTGTCCTCCACGGACGCGCCGTCTGCACCGCCCGCAAGGCGATGTGTGAAAGCTGCTGTATGCAGGAATTCTGCCGGAAAAAACCGTAATAGCTTATTTGAAAAAATCCCTCTGAACTATCAGAGGGATTTTTGTGTGCAATTTTTATTTTGCTTCGATTTTTTCCTTGCCGCCCATGTAGGGTCGAAGCGCTTCGGGGATATTCACGCTGCCGTCGGCGTTGAGGTTGTTTTCAAGGAACGCAATCAACATTCTCGGCGGGGCGACGACCGTGTTATTCAACGTGTGGGCATAGTATTTTTTATCCTTGCCGCTGATGCGGATTTTCAGCCTGCGCGCCTGCGCGTCGCCGAGATTCGAGCAGGAGCCGACCTCGAAATATTTCTTCTGTCTGGGGCTCCACGCCTCGACGTCAATCGACTTTACCTTCAAATCCGCCAGGTCGCCGGAGCAGCACTCGAGCGTACGGACGGGAATATCGAGGGTACGGAAGAAGTCGACGGTGTTCTGCCAGAGCTTGTCGAACCACATCTTTGAATCCTCGGGCTTGCAGACGACGATCATCTCCTGCTTCTCAAACTGGTGGATGCGGTACACGCCGCGCTCCTCGATACCGTGCGCGCCCTTCTCCTTGCGGAAGCACGGGCTGTAGGAGGTCAATGTATAGGGAAGCTCGTCCTCCTTGATAATCGTGTCGATAAATTTACCGATCATGCTGTGCTCGGAGGTGCCGATGAGGAACAAATCCTCGCCCTCGATTTTATACATCATCGCGTCCATTTCCGCGAAGGACATTACGCCCGACACGACGTTGGAGCGAATCATATAGGGCGGGATGCAGTAGGTAAAGCCGCGGTCAATCATAAAGTCGCGGGCGTAGGAAATCACCGCCGAATGCAGACGCGCGATATCGCCCATCAGATAGTAGAAGCCGTTGCCCGCAACCTTGCGCGCGGAATCGAGGTCGATGCCGTTGAGCTTTTCCATAATCTCGGTGTGGTACGGAATCTCAAAGTCGGGCACGACAGGCTCGCCGAAGCGCTCGATCTCGACATTCTCGGTATCGTTCTTACCAATCGGAACGCTCGGGTCGATGATGTTCGGAATCACCATCATGATTTTCAGAACCTTTTCGTTCAGCTCTGCTTCTTTTTCCTCGAGCGCTTTCAGCTCCTCGCCCTGAGCGGCGACCTGCGCCTTCAGCTCCTCCGCCTTTTCTTTTTCACCGCGGGCGTAGCAACCGCCGATTTCCTTGGAAATTTTATTGCGGTTGGCGCGGAGAGTGTCCGCGTCGCCCTTCGCCTGACGCGCCGCCTTATCCAGCTCGATGACCTCGTCTACAAGCGGCAGCTTGTCGTCCTGAAATTTATTGCGGATGTTCTGCTTTACAATCTCGGGATTTTCTCTTAAAAATTTAATATCAATCATATTTATCGCCTCATCTATCGGTTATTGATTTTCTTCACGGTTCCACATTTCGGAGAGCTTTTCAGTCAGCTTGAACAGCTCGGCGGGGTCGTAAAACTCGATGCATAATGTGCCGCCGGGATTCTTTTTAAACGGCACGACGCTGACCTTTGTGCCCAGCTCCTGCTCCAAGCTCAGTTCAACCTCTTTGTAGAGGTTCGGTTTCTTGTTGGGCGCTTTCGGCGCGGCAGGCTTATCGGAATTGAGCTTTTTGACCAGCGCCTCGGTCTCCCTGACGCTCAGGCTGTCGTCCGCGACCTTGTTCGCCGCTTTGACCATCTGCTCCTTATCCTCGATCGCGAGCAGCGCGCGCGCGTGACCGGTGCTGAGCTTATTCTCCTCCAGCATGGGCTTGATTTCATCGGGCAAAGCCAGCAGGCGGAGCATATTGGCGACGGCGGGACGGGATTTTCCGACCGTGCGCGCGACGTCCTCCTGTGACATTCCGAAATCATCCATCAGCGAGCGGTAGCCTGCCGCTTCCTCAAGCGGACTCAAATCGCTGCGCTGTAAATTCTCTATCAGCGCGATCTGCATGGTCTCGCTGTCGGACAGCTCGCGGACAATC
>CAJONB010000076.1 GCA_905235715.1 uncultured Ruminococcus sp.
GATTACTACGGCGGCGGTCAGACTGCTCCTACCAAGCCGGCTGTTACTACTACAGCTGCTCCTGCTGCTGCAACTACAACTACTGTAGGCAGCTCTGCTGAAACTACTACAACTACTGTTGCTGCTACTACTGTAACTACTACTGCTCCCGTCACTGATGCACCGGAAGCTACTCAGCCTGCTACTGCTGATCCCAGTGCTGGCGGCGATATTGTTTACGGTGACGCGAACCTCGACGGAAAGGTAACTATGGGCGATGCTCTGGCTATTCTCCAGTTCATTGCTAACGAGACAAAGTATCCCCTCAGTGAACAGGCTCAGCGCAATGCTGACTGCTACACTCCCGGCGATGGTATAACCGGTAACGATTCTGTTGCAGTTCAGATGCTTGATACAAACAAGATCTCCAAGCTGCCTTATATCCCGGAATAATAAGCACATATCTCCCGCAGTTCAGGCTGCGGGAGTTTTTTTATGTTCTATTAGCTAAAGCTAACCAAATTGACATATGCTGCGGTTCTGAATATAATATGAGTTAGAAAGGAGACTTTTTATGACTGAAACTTTTTACGGACTTACCATACCTTTCCTCGGGACCGCTCTGGGCTCTGCCTGCGTGTTCTTCATGCGCCATGAGCTAAACCGCGCCGTTCAACGTGCCCTTACCGGATTCGCTGCCGGTGTCATGACCGCCGCAAGTGTATGGAGCCTTCTTATACCAGCTCTGGAACAGTCCGAACACCTCGGCAGACTGGCTTTTCTTCCCGCTTCTGCCGGATTCATGGTCGGAATGATGTTCCTGCTGCTTCTGGATAAACTGATCCCTCATCTCCATATGAACAGCGATAAGGCTGAGGGTATCAGCACTAAGCTGCCTAAGAATACTATGCTGCTCCTTGCTGTTACTCTCCATAATATCCCCGAGGGTATGGCTGTGGGTGTCGTCTGCGCCGGACTCCTCTATGGTTCGGAGAATATCACCTCCGCTGGTGTTATCGCTCTGGCGCTGGGTATCGCGATACAGAACTTCCCTGAGGGTGCTATCATCTCAATGCCTCTGAAAGCCGGAGGTATGGGCAGATGGAAGGCGTTTGTGCTGGGTGTACTGTCCGGTGCTGCCGAGCCTTTAGGCGCTTTGCTGACTATCCTTGCAGCCGGATTCGTTATCCCTTTTATGCCGGGACTGCTCAGCTTTGCTGCCGGTGCGATGATATATGTCGTCGTCGAGGAGCTGATACCCGAAATGTCACAGGGCAGTCACACGCATATCGGACTGCTGTTCTTTGCGGTGGGCTTTACGCTGATGATGTCGCTGGACGTTGCGCTGGGATAGCAAAAGAATCCGCATACACAAACGGTCCCTGCTCACGGAGCAGGGACCGGTCTTTTATGAATCAAACCATACACGGAACGAGGTAGAGCCGATGGTCACGATATCGCCCGAGCGCAAACGGTTCGAGGCGAAAATTTTCATACCGCCGATATAGGTATTTCCGGTGTCGGCGCACTCAGAGAGGATAATGCCCTCAGGTGTGCGGGAAATCACTGCGTGCATCGCGAGCATTTTCGCGTCATCAAAAACGAGGTCGCAGCCGCGGTCACAGCCGATGGTCAGATTGCGCCTGAGCTTAAAGCTGAGGCTTGCGTTATAGCACAGTCCCGACAGCACCTCGATTTGTACCGTTGTGCCGTGCGCCGTGACGGGATAGCCCGGAGCTTCGCCGCCGGAGGAGGAATTTTTGCGACGCAGCAACAGCGCGGCAAAGAGAATCAGGAGCAACAGCAGTACTGCGCCGCAGACAATAATAATCGTCAGCGTGGTCTGGTTCGCCGGAGTATCGCCCTGCACGGTCTTTGCGGGAACAAGTGTTGCAGGTGCGGATGCAGGCGTTGTCTCAGGCGAAGTCGCCGCATCGGTCGCAGCCTGCTCCGCTGTATCGGACGCGGTCTGTTCATTCTGTTCGGTTGGTTCGGCGCCTAAAAAATCGTTGACGCCGGAAGAGATATTCTCCTCCGTTTCCTCCAAGCCGCCGATTTCTTCGAATTGGCTCTCACCGGTAATTTCGTCAGGTACATCCTCATCGGGATAATCCGCCGCAAAGGCGCTCAGACTCAGCGTCATCGCCATGGTCAGCGCAAATACAAAAGCAAGGATCCGTTTCATATCGCTGTCCCCCTATCGTATCAGCACGGTGATAACGGACAGGTTATCGTTGCCGCTGTCCATCCGCTCAATCACGCGCAGCAGGAGCAGCTCTGCCCATGTCTGCGCGTTCGCCGCTTTCAAATAGTCAAAAAGAATCTCCTGATCCTGTATGTTCTCCCAAAAGCCGTCGGTACACAGCAGAAAGGCGTCGCCTGCGGTCAGGAGAGAGGTCGTCTCACCAAAATCGGGCTTTCGTTTTTCCGGCACACCCAGCGAGCGCAAAAGGCTCGACTGATCCTCGTCGGTCGCAATCTGGGCGCGGGTGATTTCTCCCGCCTTGTACTTTTTATACGCGACGGAGTGATCCTCGGTCACACAGGCGATTCTGCCGCCGGTGAGATAATACAGGCGGCTGTCACCCAGATGCGCCCACGTCGCCTTGGTGCCGCTGATTTTCAGCGCGGCGACGGTGCTTTTCATCTTATTGGCGCGCTGAGCCTGACCGTCCAGAATCATTTGATTTGCGGTATCCAGACGCTTTTTCAGCCATTCTTTATCGTTTTTGCAATCGTCGAGGGGTTCGGCAAGGAGCGCATCGGTGACCAGCTTTGAGGCGACGTCGCCGCCCATGTGACCGCCGAGTCCGTCCGCCGCGACTGCAACCGCCCCATAGGGGGTATATGCATAGCCGACGCTGTCCTCGTTATACGCTCTGCCGCCCTGCGCGGTATAAGCATAAATATCAATCATATTATTCTCCCGTCAATACTCGCACCGTACCACCAGCGCGGTGTAGTTATCCTGATAGCGTCTGTCTGCGGCGACAATTGCTTCATGCATACTGCGGCACATCAGCTCGGGGGTATCGGCGCTCAGACACCGCATCAGCTGACTGTCATCCAGCACGCCGCCGATGCCGTCGGAGCAAATCAGCACCACGTCGCCGTCCTCCAGTGGAACCGGGCGCAGCACGTAGTCAACGTCTCTGAGCTCCCGCATACCGAGATAGCCGGTCAGCGCCGCTTTCTCGGGATTGACTTCGGCAGGGCTGCGGTCCATTATACCCTCGCGGATTTGTTTAAGGCACAAGCGGGAAAACATATTCTGCTTGCGGTTCAGATGATAAATACTGTCGCCGCGCTTTAATATCAGATAGCTGTCGCCGACGCTCGCGTAGTAAAGGCTCTCGTTATAAAAGACGCAGACAATGCCGGTGCTGCCGCCCTGGGCGCCGAGAGCCGCGAAGATTTCATCGTTTGCCGCAATCATGCTGTCGCGCAGCTGTGCGGGAATCCCCGCGCTCAAATCAAGACGCTCAAAATCCGCCTTGAAGCGCTGCAACGCCGCCTCGCTCGCCGCCTTGCCGTCCTTCATGCCGCCCATACCGTCCGCGACAACCGCCAGAAGCCCTCTCAGGCGCATCAGTGTCACATCGGAGATATTCGCAAAAGCGAAGGAATCCTCCTGATTATCGCGGGAGCCGGTCTGCTGGAGCTGAGCGCCGTGGTAGCTCAGATAATGCGGAATCGGCTCATCGGGCGTGTAGGCGCGCGGCGTATTCAATAAAGCTGTACTGTCGTTCTGTTTCATTCCGTTCAGCCTCTCAGCCCGCTGTTTACGCCATACCTCCGCGCGGGCTGAAGAAGGCAGATCCTGTCGGCTTTCCCGGTAAAAGGAGCGCTGTAAGCCCCCTTTTATCCGCTAAAATGACAACAGGTACATATAATCTATTATATTATACTGTATCCGCCTGCGAATGTCAAACGCTGTTTTCGGCGCATGAATCTGATTTCGTCATCAAAAAGAGATGAGGTCACAGAATGTCATTCCTCGCAGGCTCGGAATGACAGAGAAAAGCGGCTTCAGGATGACAGCGGAACTTAAAATTTACATAAAATTGCTAATTAGATTCATGTGGTGTTTGCGGCGGAAAGCCGCGTGCTAAATATTCCAAAACTGTAATCAAGAATTCATAATTTTTTCATTTACTATTGTATGAAAAAAAGATATAATATAGGGTGATTTATACTGCAATTCGATAAATATTCATATCGGAATGTCATACAGGAGGCAAGTAATGCTCCAAATCAAAGACATCAAAAAAGTCTACAAAACCGGCTCGCTTGTCCAGCAGGCGCTCAAGGGCGTATCGCTGAACCTGCGCGACAATGAATTTGTAGCGATACTCGGGCCGAGCGGCTCCGGCAAGACCACGCTCTTGAACATTATCGGCGGACTTGACCGCTACGACGAAGGCGATTTGATTATCAACGGTGTTTCCACCAAGAAATATTCCGACCGCGACTGGGACTCCTACCGCAACCACACCGTCGGCTTTGTGTTCCAGAGCTACAACCTTATTCCCCATCAGACGATACTGCAGAATGTAGAGCTTGCGCTGACCATCAGCGGCATTTCCTCAAAGGAGCGAACCGTCCGCGCGATTGAGGCGCTCGAAAAGGTCGGCTTGAAGGAGCATATCCACAAGCGTCCGTCACAGCTTTCGGGCGGTCAGATGCAGCGCGTCGCGATTGCCCGCGCCCTTGTCAACGACCCCGATATTCTGCTTGCTGACGAGCCGACAGGCGCGCTGGATTCCGAAACCAGCGTACAGGTCATGGATTTATTAAAGGAGGTTGCCAGCGACCGTCTGGTCGTCATGGTTACCCATAACCCCGAGCTGGCGGAACAATACGCCACCCGTATTGTATCCCTCAAGGACGGCGAAATCACCTCCGACACCGACCCCTACCTGCCGGAAACAGGCGACGGCGTGCATAAAAATATGGGCAGGTCGTCCATGTCCTTCCTCACGGCGCTCTCGCTGTCCTTCAACAACCTGCGTACCAAAAAGGCGCGAACTCTTCTTGTCGCGTTCGCGGGCTCCATCGGCATTATCGGTATTGCGCTGATCCTCTCGCTCTCGCACGGCGCGACCCAATACATCCATGATACGGAGGAGGAGAGCCTGCAGAGTTATCCCCTCACCATCAGCGACACGAATTTTGATTTGCTTTCCTTCTATGCCCCCGACGCCGGCGATGACGGCGAAGACGGCGGCGAAAGCTCCGATGATAAAAAGGTCACCGAGACGCGCATTATTTCGGGACTTCTCTCGGGCGTCAAGAACAACGACCTGAAATCCCTGCGCGCGTACCTCGAAAGCGACGACTGCGACATTTATGACTATGTGCAGTCGCTTGAATACGGCTACAAGCTGACCCCGCAAATCTACAAAAAATTCAAAGACGGCTACCGTCAGGTCAATCCCGACCAGAGTATCGCTGCGTTGGGCTTCGCGAATGACGACAGCCTGATGACGGGACTGGTGTCGAGCTTTTCCAGCACCACGACCTTCAACCCCCTTCCNNNGATATTTTCATCGACGGCTATGACGTGCTGGCAGGCCGCTGGCCCGAGAAGTGGGACGAGTGCGTCGTCGTCCTGACCCAGAGCGAACACGTCCCCGACATCACCCTCTATAACCTCGGTCTGAAGGACCCCGCCGAGCTTGACGAATTGACAAAGGCGTACAGCGAGGGCGTCAGCTTAGATACGGACGAAACGCCGCGCACCTACGATTATGATGAATTTCTCGGTATCGACTTCAAGCTGCTTTCCGCAACCGATTACTACACCTACGACAAGCAGTACAAGGTCTGGACAGACCGCTCCGAGGATACCGGCTACATGAACAAGATGCTGGATAAGGCGGAGAATATCCGCATCGTCGGCATCGTAAAGCCGGACGCCGAAAACCTTTCGCCGATTCTCCCGCAGGGCATCTGCTATGACTATTCCATCACCGAGCATTTGATTGAGCTGTCAAAGGACACCGATATCGTCAAAGCACAGCTCAAAACGCCGAAAATCAATGTGCTGACGGGCAAGCCCTTCGGAGAAAGAGAGCAGAACAATAAAATCGACTTCTCGACCTTCTTCTCGGTAGACAAAAAAGCAATCGACAAGCTGTTCAACTTCGATGTGAGCGATTTTCAGCTTCCCGATTTCAGCAGCCTTAACCTGAGCGATATGGACTTCTCCGACATCAATCTGACCGACGCGATGCCGGATATGGATTTCTCGAAAGTCATGCCGAAGCTGACCGAGAAGGATATTCAGGAGCTGTTCAAATCCGTCAACTTCACCGTGACCGCCGAGAGTATGCAGTCGCTCTTTGAGAAGCTGCTCAAGGGCTACGCCGACTTTGCGAAGGATGATCCGACCGCGAACATGGAGCACATCGCCGAGGCGTTCGCCGCATACATCACCTCCCCGGACGCGCGCGATATTCTGTTCAACGATTTGTCGGACATCGTTAAGGAAAAGAGCCAGTACCTTATCAAGCAGGAGGACATCGCCGATTTGATTCAGACCGTCATGGACGGCTATCCGCAGTATCTGGTCGACAATGACCTGAGTGAAACAATCACCTACGAACACCTCGCGGATTATTTGCAGACCGAGCAGGTGCGTAAAATCATAGAGGAGCGCGTTGCCGAAATGCGCGGGCAGCTCAGCAAGCTGCTGATTACCACCGAGGACGTCGCCGGCATCACCAAGGATTTGATTGCGGGCTATGAACCGTACGCAACGGAAAACAAGCTCCCGACCGTATCCTCGCTGATGTCCTCGTTTACAAAGTACCTGTCAAGCGACGGCGCGAAGAAGCTCATCAGCAGCACGGTCACGAATGCCGTTGACGCTTCCGCGATGGAAAAGACCATCGCCCGCTACACCGACGTGATGGCGGATCAGCTCTCCGGCGTCGTCAGCCGGCTGATGGACGCGGTAAAGTCGCAGATCAGCTCCGCGCTGGAGGGCGCAATGGCGTCGCTGTCGGGTATGATTCCCGACGACCTTCTCAGCGCGTTCAACTTTGATTTCAAGCCTGCGGATCTCGCAAAGCTGATTAAATTCAACCTAGACGCTCAGGAGCTGAAGGATTTGATGACGTCGCTGCTTTCCACCACCCAGACCACCCTCGAAACCAACCTGCGCAAGATGGGCTACGCGGATATCAACAAGCCCGCCTCCATCACCATCTACCCCACCGACTTCGAGGGCAAGACCCGTGTCAAGAAGATTCTCGACGGCTACAACAACCGTATGCGCGAGCAGGGCGAGGACGATAAGGTCATCGAATACACCGACATCGTCGATTCGCTGATGGGCACCGTGACAACCATTATCGACGTCATCAGCTACATCCTGATTGCGTTCGTCGCAATCTCGCTGGTGGTATCGTCCATCATGATCGGCGTTATCACCTATATCAGCGTGCTGGAGCGCCGCAAGGAAATCGGTATCCTCCGTGCAATCGGCGCGTCCAAGCACAATGTTTCTTCCGTATTCAACGCCGAGACCTTTATTATCGGCACGCTGGCGGGTCTCATCGGCATCGGCATCACACAGCTGCTGATTATCCCTGCTAACCTGATTATCCACGCGGTAACGGGGCAGAGTAACCTCAATGCAATCCTCACGCCCTCCGCGTCGTTGATTCTGATTGCGCTGAGCATTGTGCTGACCCTCATCGGCGGCATTATTCCCTCGCACAAGGCGGCGAAATCCGATCCCGTAGCCGCTCTCCGCTCAGAGTAACGAAACACAGCAAATAAGCGAAGGGGCTGTCGCTCTAAGGAAATGCAACAGCCCCACCACACAAAAAAATCCCGAGGTCAAGCCTCGGGATTTACTATTACTTTCAGCAATCAAAGGAAATTGCCCAGACCGCTCATTAGGTCTGTATACTGATCAACAGCGGAAGCTACGGAGCTGCTGTTCATCTGACAAATCAGATAGAACATCCATGTAATCAAACCGACCGCAACCATAATAAATGCCGCGATAATGAAATTACGCACGAAAACATTCTTGGTTGCGCCGCACTCCTTGAGGGTGTTGGAAACGGCGATGACAACATAGTAGGCAATCGCAAGACCAATGAACGGAACAGTCAGCCAGCAGGTTGCAAGAGTGAGAAGAGCGCCGACGAACAGCCATATCGCAACAGGCATGGAGTGAAGTCCGAACTCGATAACAGCGTCGCCGAACGCTTTCGCAGGCGCTTTCTTCGAGAGAATCAGGGCGCTGAAAGCGCGGAAGCAGATATACAGGCACGCGGAGAATACAGTGATAATCAGCGCGCCGAGCAGAACAAAGCCGAATTGAAAGGGCGCGCTCGCAGAGAAAGTGCCCATAAACATTCCCAGACCCTTTTGATAGCTTCCGGTAAAATCGGTCATTCTCGCAAAGTAGCAGATGCCGAGAATCAGGTTGACAAGGAACAGAATCAGGGTGAACATAAGCGGCATAATCCAGTCCTTGCCCTTTTTAGCCGCGGCCTCAATACTATCGCTGTTTTTCCAGTAGCTCTTGTAGACGACAGGAATATTTTTGAGCGATTTGACAAATCTGCCGTCGGGAGCCTTCGGGGCGGGAGCGGGCTGAGGATAATATGGCTGCTGAGGATAAACGGGCTGCTGAGGATAAACGGGCTGCTGCGGCTGAGGCTGAGGGTTCACAGACTGCTGAGGGGTTGTGGGCTGCTGACTCTGTGCCCGACAGTTGCAAACCTCGCCGTCCTGCAAAGGTCTACCGCAATACTCACAGAATTTCATAAGAATACCTCCAGAAAATAAATTAAACCATGGTCAGCCCATGATGGCTGAACCCCATAATCAAAATCATTATACCATACTGCTATTGTATTCGCAAGTATCGTAACAAATTTGTAGAAATTAGACGGCTTGCCGGTGAAAATCCGGCGTCCCCGTTTCACCCCAAAATGCCGCCGTGCTTAGTATAAGAAAAGGGACAGCCGGTTGACTGTCCCTTGCTTTGTTTTCGGTTGTCGGCTTATCGTCCCATAGGGCCTCCCATGCCGCCCATGTCGCCGCCCATGTCGCCGGGATTTCCCATGCCGCCGCGGCCGCCCATACCGCCGCCCATCATCTGGTTGGTGATTTCGGTGGTCAGCTCGCCGTTGACATAGATGGTGCCGCCGTTGTACTCGCACTGTTCGTCATAGTCGAAGGGCGACTGCGCGTTGATGTTGAAGGTGCCGCCGTTGATAAAGAGATTGCCGTTCGCGTCGATAGCGTCGGTGTCACCCTGACCCATGTCGATATTGATTTCGCCGCCGTTGAATTCGGCTGTTGCTCTGTAGGCGGAAGATTTATTGGATGCGTTGATGCCGTCGTCGGAGGCGTTGATGTTGAAGGTGCCGCCGTTGATTTGTACATAAGTCGCTTCAAGACCCTCGGAGATGCGTTCGCTGTAACGGCGCCGTTGTCGATTTGCAGGACGGTGGTCGCCTGAATACCGTCGCTGCCGGCGTCGATGTTGACGGAGCCGCCGCCGATGTAGATGAAGCCCGTGGTGTCATCCTCGTCGTTTTCGCAGTGGAAGCCGTCCTTGACCGTGCTGACGGTGATGCTGCCATCCGACATCGCGATGGATTCATTCGCCTCGATACCGTCCGAGGTACAGTTGATGTTGATTGTGCCGCCGGTAATCTTGATATCATCCTTGCCGCTGATACCGTTGTCGGTGGAGGTGATGTTCAGCGTGCCGGTACCGTTGAGGACAAGGTCGTCCTTGGAATAGATGACCGCGTCGGTATTGGTGTCGCCGTCCGCGGTGAACGTGCCGCTGACGGTCAGGGTGTTATCCGTGCCGGATGCGGTGGTCACGAAAACCTTGTCGGCGTTCTTGACGTAGATTGCGGGCGCGGAGCTGTTGGTAATGCTCACGCCGTTGAGAACAAGCTGAACCTTCGCGTCATCCGCCGCTTCAACGATGATGCTCATGTCGCTTGCCGTGCCGCTGACAACATAAACGCCCTCTTCGGTGACGGTGATATCCTGACCGTCCGTGACGGTGAGGGTCTGTGCGCCGGAGGTGTCAGCCTCTTGTTTAAGGTCGCGGCTTGTGAATAAATCCGCGGTGTCGATGACGCCGCCCGAGTAACCGCCCGTGTAGCTGAGATCGCCGGAGCTGTCGCTGCTCGTGTTGTCAGCGGACTGATTCGCTGCCGCGGCGGTGGTTGATGTGCTTTGATTGAGCGTCGACGTCTGTGCGTCCGTACTGCCGGTTGAAGTTCCGTTGCCCGAGCACGCCGCGAGAGCCGCGGTGAGCATGAGCACGGTGAGTATTGCTGCGATGATTTTCTTTTTCATGATGATTCCTCCCGTAATCGGTAATTTCAAACCAAAAAGCTTGTTGCGTGTTTGGCTTATGTTGTCATTTTTGACTGTGGCTATAGCATAACCCGTTATTATGACAGCGCCGTGACTGAAATATGACGGTTGTGTGAAAATTTTCAGGTGTGTTTTATTTTAACGTCGGCGCTCCGTGTTGTCAATAAATCCGTTGATATTCGGACTTTTTTCTTAATCTATTGTCGAATTTATGCAAACCGTCTTGACTTATTCTCCTATCTCTACTATAATTTAACCAAGTAATTTTGATGTAATGTCACGATTATTTAAAGCTGTATTACTTGATGCTTTCGCCCTGCCGCGGAAACGTCAACCATCAAGTTTAAGGAGGAATTGCTTATGTATTACACAGCAGAAGTATCGAATATGTGTCCTGTTGCGAAGGGCGCATATCACGGTCCGGCTCCCATCCCCGAAGAGGGTCAGTGGATCCAGGCAAAGGAAATCAAGGATATTTCCGGTTTTACGCACGGCGTCGGCTGGTGCGCTCCTCAGCAGGGCGCCTGCAAGCTCACGCTGAATGTCAAGGAAGGTATTATCCAGGAGGCGCTGATTGAAACCATCGGCTGCTCCGGCATGACACACTCCGCCGCAATGGCGTCCGAGATTCTGATTGGCAAGACGCTGCTCGAGGCGCTGAACACCGACCTTGTTTGCGACGCAATCAACACCGCAATGCGCGAGCTGTTCCTGCAGATTGTCTACGGCAGAACCCAGAGTGCGTTCTCCGAGGGCGGACTGCTTGTCGGCGCGTCCCTCGAGGATCTCGGCAAGGGTCTCCGTTCTCAGGTAGGCACCATGTTTGCTACAAAGGAAAAAGGCCCCCGCTATCTCGAGATGACAGAGGGCTACTGCAGCCGCCTCGCCCTGAATAAGGACAACGAAATCGTCGGCTATGAGTTCATCAGCCTCGGCAAAATGATGGACTTCATCAAGGGCGGCATGGACGCAAACGAAGCGCTTGAAAAAGCAAAGGGTCACTACGGCCAGTTTGACAACGCGGCGAAGTACATTGACCCGCGTGAAGAATAAGGGAGGCGCACAGTATGGCTTTATTTGAAAACTACGACAGACGAATTGAAAAAATCAACGGTGTGCTTGCCGAGTACGGTATCGCTTCCGTTGAAGAGAGCCGCGAAATCTGTAAGGCGGCAGGCTTTGACCCCTACGAAATCGCCAAGGGCATCCAGCCGATTTGCTTTGAAAACGTATGCTGGGCATACTGCGTCGGCGCTGCTATCGCTCTGAAGTCAGGCGCGAAGAACGCCGAGGAGGCTGCGCGCTGCATCGGTATCGGTCTGCAGAGCTTCTGTATCGACGGCTCCGTCGCCGAGAACCGCAAGGTCGGTATCGGCCACGGCAACCTCGCCGCAATGCTGCTCAGCAACGAAACCAAGTGTTTCGCGTTCCTTGCGGGTCACGAATCCTTCGCTGCCGCTGAAGGCGCGATCGGTATCGTCCGCAACGCGAACAAGGTTCGCGAGCAGCCGCTGCGCGTTATCCTGAACGGTCTCGGCAAGGACGCCGCCCAGATTATCTCCAGAATCAACGGCTTTACCTATGTCCAGACCAAGTTCGATTATTTCACCAACGAGCTGACCATCGTCAAGGAGACTCCTTACTCCGACGGTGAGCGCGCGAATGTCCGCTGCTACGGCGCCGACGATGTTCGCGAGGGCGTTGCAATCATGCATAAAGAGGGCGTTGACGTTTCCATTACGGGTAACTCTACCAACCCCACCCGCTTCCAGCATCCTGTCGCGGGCACCTATAAGAAAGAGTGCAACGAGCAGGGCAAGAAGTACTTCTCCGTTGCATCGGGCGGCGGTACGGGCCGTACCCTCCATCCCGATAACATGGCTGCAGGCCCCGCTTCCTACGGTATGACCGATACGATGGGACGTATGCATTCCGACGCTCAGTTCGCGGGTTCTTCTTCCGTTCCCGCGCACGTCGAGATGATGGGCTTCCTCGGCATGGGCAATAACCCCATGGTCGGCGCGACCGTTGCGGTTGCCGTCGCTGTCCAGAACAGCCTGAAATAATTTAAGACTGACGTTTACATCGCCGTCGCGGAATCTCGCGGCGGCGGTTTTGTCTGTCGGTAGTCGGTAGTTGGTAGTAGGGACGACCATCGGTCGTCCGCCTACGTAGATGATAAATGCCGTTAATACGCGAAGCATAGCAAACATTTGTTGTAGGGGACGGCGCTTGCCGACGTCCCGCAAGGCTCCCTCTGACGAGGGAGCTGGCAGCGAAGCTGACTGAGGGAGAGATAACGCAGCGTTACAACGGCAATCTAGGGTATGCCTTGCTGTACTGTGTAGTGATACCGCTAAAGAGCTTTTATCAAATGCAATTCTGCAACTACTATGTGACGTTATCTCTCCCTCCGAGTTTTGCTTCGCAAAACCCACCTCCCTCGTCAGAGGGAGGCTATTTGTTCTCGCCGAAACATTGATAATCTATGTTGTTAACAGGCGGAGCAAATCTTACCTCTACGTAGGGACGACCATCGGTCGTCTGCATTGCCTGACACGCGTGTCCATCGTCCTGCAAGCTTCCCCTCAACAAATTGATAAAACCGTATTTTATCACCAATTGAAAATGTATAAAAAATTCTGCCTTCGTCCATACTATGGTCGGAGGCGTATTTTATGAAACGATATATACAGAAAGAGAAAAAGAACGCAACCGAACGGGTCGGCTTTTACATTGCCCTGTCGGTATGCTTGGTCGCGGTAGGTCTGGCAATCTGGTCGGCATACTCGACCTTTGGAAAAGCAGACGAAAGTGACAGCGACAGCTACTTCGCGTCGCTGAAAACCTCTCCCACCCGGGCGGTCGCGCAGGATATGACCGGCATTACCGAGGCGCCGACTGCCGCCCCGACCGAAGCGCCCACCGAGGCGCCGACGCAGACCGGTACAAAGCCCGCCGAGCGCGAGAAAGGCTTCACCATCTACGATACCGCCACCCTCCCCGCGATGGAGGAGCTTGACGGCGAGGACGAGGAGCTGAGCGCGATGCAGGCGGTTCTGAAGGTATTTGACAGCCTTGTGTATCCCGTCAAGAGCGGCGAGGTCATCAAGCAGTACAGCGAGGACGCGGTATTCAGTCAGACGATGAAGGATTACCGCGCGCATACAGGCTGTGACTTCGCGGCAAAGCAGGGCGAAAACGTCTATGCGATGTGCGACGGCGTGGTCAAGAATATTTCTGTATCAGAATTATACGGCGTGATTATCGAGGTGCAAAGCCCCGGCTTCAGCGTGTATTACTGCGGACTTGACAACGATTTGCAGATAGACAAGGGCGACAATCTCAGCACGGGCGATACCGTCGGCAAGGTCGGACAGATTCCGTCGGAGAGCGCGGACGATTCCCACGTGCATATCGAGGTGCGCGTCGGCAAAAAGCTGATCGACCCCCTGAGCGTCATAAACAAAAACGATTGAGCATATAAATCAGATAACAGATATCAGATAACAGATAACAGTGTCGGTGGCCGCCGTAGGCGGCAATATTAATGGGTGCGGGTATCCCGCCCTCAACTGTTCACTGTTCACTGTTATCTGTTAACTAAGCAGAGCGCACGCCCTCGACCCGTTTCAGGGGCACAAAAAGACGGTTACCGAAATTTTCAGCGGTAACCGTCTTTCTTTATTAAGGAGAAAAAACAAATCTTTTGAAACTATGCTTATGCTATCTATGTAAAATTCTTTAAAAGAATAATCAGCATTTCTCACGCGATATTCGTATCGGTGTCAAAGAGAAAAATCAGCTTGTCTGCGTTTTGGGCTTTCATGCTTTCGTAGAAGCTGTCGAGCTGTCTGTGCCTGCGTTCTCTGCGTTTTTCGCGGCGCATTTTGAGCAGCTCCGCGCTTTCGGCGTCTGTATATTTTGCCGTTTGCTGTGTTGTCATGGTAGTTACCTTCCTTTTGATTGAATTATGTTGAGATGGGTAAAAGGGAATCGACTGATTCATCGGTATCACGTCCTCGTTTCGTTTATCATGGCTATAGCATAATACTTCAATGTGACTGAAAAAGGGTGAATTTGTGAACGTTCTATGAAATCGCAGAGATGTTTTTGTGAAAAGAAGAAAACCGCCCTGCCTGCGGGTGCAGATAAGGCGGCGGTAATACATATATAGGCGGTTACAGCTCGTCGATTGCGGCAATCAGCGGAGCAATCACCTGCTTTTTGCGGCTGACTACGCCTTCGAGAAAGACAGAATCACTCTGCGGCTCGACATCAAAGGCGCTTTTGACGACGCTCTTTGCGTTCTGTCCGACGAACAGCAGCTCTGTAGATTGGTCGATGATATTTGTCAGCATGGCGAACAGCATATCCGCTCCCGAGCTTGGGAGCAGCGACTCCATATAGGGGAGCAGCTTGCGCCTGACCTTTTTCAGCTCCTTTTCACTGACGGAGGTCACCTGCGACACGATTACCGAGGCGGACGCCGTATTAAAGCGCTTGCTGTCGATATGGAAGATTTCGTCGGGCGTTTTCCTGCCGAGCTTGGAGCCTGCGTTGAACATCGCCATCGCGTGCTTCTTGATATCGATGCCCGCGATTCCGGCAAGCTCTCGTGCGGCGCTTTCATCGGCGGGGGTACAGGTCGGCGAGCGGAACATCAGGGTGTCGGACAGAATCGCCGAGCAGAGCAGTCCCGCAATCACCGGCTCGATTTCGATATGGTTCTCATGGTACATCGTGGTGATGATGGTCGCGGTACAGCCCAGCGGCTGGGCGCGGAAGTAGATGGGGTTGACGGTCTCGACCGAGTCGATACGGTGATGGTCGATCACCTCGATGACCTGCGCGTTCATCACGCCGTCGATTGCCTGACCCTTTTCGTTATGGTCGACAAGGATGACCTTTTGGCGGTCGATATCCAGCAGGTTGCGCTGTGACATCATGCCGACATAGCAGTTGTTGCCGTCGAGTACGGGAAAGTAGCGGATGCGCAGCTTGGACACGGTCGCCTTTACATCCGCGACGGCTTCGTCGGTATTAAAGGAGATGATCCCCTCTCTGCGCATGATGTGGCTGACGGGCAGGGCGTGAGTAATCAGCTTCGCGCAGGTGTAGACGTCCATCGGCGAAACGATGACGGTACAGCCTGTTTCCCCGGCGCGCTTGCGGACGGCGGGCGTGACCTTCGCGCCGGTACAGATGATGATACATCCCGCGCCGCTTTCGATGGCGTGCTTTTGCAGCTCGATGCTGCTCCCGGTAATCACGAGGTCGCCCTCCGCGACGGAATCCTCGTCAGAGGACGGGCAGTAGGCGGCGACGACAATCTTGCCCTTCGTGAATTTTGCATCCTCGTCGCCGACGATGATTTCACCTCTCAGGGTCTGGGCGATATTGAGGTAGGGGGTGGCGGCTTTTGACAGCGCGCGGGGATCCTGATCCTCCAGATAGAACCGCGCTTCTTTACCGAGGGTGAGGACTCCCTTGATTTTGCCGCGCTTTGTTACGACGGGAAGGGTCCGGATATTGTTGTCGCGCATGTGCTCCCACGCGCGCTGTAAGGAAATGCGCGGCGAGATTCCCTCGACCTCGCGGAACTGCACGTCGCTGATTTTCGGCTCGAGCGTTTCTATCAGCAGCGGCGCCTCCACGCCGAATTGGTCGAGGACAAACCGCGTTTCGTTATTGATTTCTCCCGCGCGGCAGGGGAGGTATTCCTCTCCCGTGAGCCTGTGCTTGAGGTCGGCATAGCAGATTGCGGAGCATATCGAATCGGTGTCGGGGTTCTTGTGACCGATGACAATGGTGGATTTCATGAAGCAAAGCCTCCTTTGAATCTGCTCTTATTGTAGCATAGACGGGGAAAGATAGCAATTAAAAAGACGGATTTTTTCGCTTTTTCTTGACACGGGGGGAAGAGGGTAGTATTATTTATATGTTAAAGTGTAAAATGGATTTTTATGTGTTGTTTGTCAGAATACGGCAAACCGGCAGATAATCTCGCGAATCTACGGGATTTCGCAGGATAAAGGAGTAAAACAATATGGCAGATATATTTGAAAAATGCTTTGAATTCACGACGGTGGAGGAAGTCAAGGAGCAGGGCATCTATCCCTATTTTCATTCGCTCCAGAGCCGCCAGGACGTCGAGGTCATCATGGAGGGCAAGCGCAGGATCATGCTCGGCTCCAACAACTACCTCGGACTGACGACCCATCCCGCCG
>CAJONB010000077.1 GCA_905235715.1 uncultured Ruminococcus sp.
GAGGGAAGCGATGTACGCCGCCGCCGGAAGGCATCCGGGAGTGCTCTACCCCATGCTCGGGCTGTATCCCGGCTCGGTGAAGGAGGACTGGGAGGCGGAACTCGCGGCGTTGGAAGGCTGGAAAGGGAAAGGCGCTGTGGCAATAGGCGAAATAGGGCTCGACTACCATTGGGACACCACCTTCAGGGAGCAGCAGAAAGAGGCTCTCCGGCTGCAGTTCGAACTCGCCGCCGCGATGGACCTGCCGGTGAACATACATCTGCGCGACGCCACCGACGACTTCTTCCGGGTGCTCGACGGCTGCAGGCACCTCGGACTCCGGGGGAACCTGCACGCATTCAGCGGGAGCGCCGAAACCTTCCGCCGCATACTCTCCTACGGCGATTGGTACGCAGGCATAGGCGGAGTGGTCACTTTCAGGAAAGCGTCGCTGCAGGAAGTGGTGAAGCAGATTCCGCTGGAGCGCATTCTGCTGGAGACGGACGCCCCCTACCTCGCCCCCACCCCCCTGAGAGGCAGCCGGAACGAAAGCGCCAACATCCCGCTCATCGCCGCCAAGGTGGCGGAACTCAAAGGAACGGACATTGAAACGGTCGCGGCGGTCACCACCGCCAACGCCGGAAAACTATTCGGAATATGACCAGCACAAACGGAAAAGCCGCCATTCTCATCATCTATACCGGCGGAACCATCGGAATGAAGGACAGCGGCAGCGGCCTGGTGCCCTTCGACTTCAGCAACATTCCCGACGAGGTGCCGGAACTGCGCAAGTTCGACCTGAAGATAGACGCCTGCACCTTCGACCCGCTGATCGACTCTTCCGACGTGGAACCCTCCATGTGGAAGGAACTGGCGGAACGCATCAAGCACGAATACGACAATTACGACGGATTCGTGGTGCTCCACGGCACCGACACCATGGCCTACTCGGCATCGGCCCTGAGTTTCATGCTGGACAACCTCACCAAACCGGTGGTCTTCACCGGCAGCCAGCTCCCGGTGGGAAGCCTGCGCACGGACGGCAAGGAAAACCTGGTTTCGGCAATAGAGGTGGCTGCGGCGAAGGATGCCGACGGGCATGCGCTGGTGCCGGAAGTGACCATCTACTTCAATTCCCAGCTCCTTCGCGGGAACCGGGCCACCAAGGTGAACTCCACGGCGTTCGACGCGTTCCGCTCCCCCAACTTCCCTCCTCTCGCCGAAGCCGGCATCGACATACGCTACCAGCGGAACCTTATCCGCTACCCCTCATCGTTCGGAGCGCAGCTCACAGTGCACACCGGGCTCGACACCAGGGTGGCCATCCTCAAAGTGCACCCGGGAATCACCGGGCAAGTGGCCCGCAACGTGCTTCTGGGAGATGGCATAAGGGCCGTCATAATAGAGACTTACGGTTCCGGGAACGCGATTTCCAAACCCTGGTTCGTGAACATAGTGAAGGAAGCCGCGGAGCAGGGGAAGATACTTCTCAACATCACCCAGTGCCTCGCGGGCGACGTGAACATGAACCTTTACGCCACCGGGAAGGCCCTGAAAGACGCGGGAGTGGTGTCCGGAGGCGACATCACCACGGAAAGCGGGCTCGGAAAATTGTTCTATCTCATGGGAGAATACTCTGATAATGAGAAAGTAAAGGCTCTCCTTGCCGAAAACCTCAAAGGAGAAATATCAAAATAAATGTTGGCGAATGAAATATTTTTGCTAAATTGCGTTGATTTTATGCAGATCAGGAAAATTTTAAACAAACAATAACATCATCAATTAAAACTCAAAAAACAGTTATGAAAAAGTTTTTCATGATTTTGGCAGCAGCAGCCCTCATGGTTTTCTCTGCTAACATCGCTTCCGCACAGGACAAAGCCCCTGCCGCAGACGAGGCCGCTACCGAACAAGTAGAAGCTACCGACAGCACCGCAGTCACTCCTGTCACTACTGAAAATACCGCCGAAGAGGAAGAAGTTCCGCTTACCCAGGCCCTCAAGACCAAATTCATCGAAGGTGGTGCAGGCTTCATGTCCCTCATCATCCTCTGCCTTGTGATCGGTCTTGCCATCTCCATCGAGCGCATCCTTTACCTCTCCTTCTCCAAGACCAATACCAAGAAACTCCTCGCCGACGTTGAAGCGGCCCTTGACAATGGCGGAATCGAAGCTGCGAAGGAAGTATGCCGCAACACCCGCGGTCCTGTAGCCAGCATCTACTATCAGGGACTCCTCCACTACGACCAGGGCATCGACGTGGTCGAGAAGAACATCATCTCCTACGGTTCCGTGCAGAACAGCGAACTCGAGAAAGGACTTTCATGGATCGGTCTCTTCATCGCCATCGCTCCTTCACTCGGATTCCTCGGTACCGTTATCGGTATGATCCAGGCATTCGACGACATCCAGAAGGCCGGCGACATCTCCCCTAACGTCGTTGCAGGAGGTATGAAGGTCGCCCTTATCACCACTGTGGCGGGTCTTATCGTCGCTATGATCCTTCAGCTCGTCTACAACTACATCCTTGCGAAGATCGAGTCCATCACCATCGACATGGAAGACAGTTCCATCACCCTTGTTGACACTCTCACCAAATACAACGAGAAGAAATAAATCCCTCAGAAAATGAAAGGTTTCAACATAGTTTTCAATACATCTGCGCTGTGCCCGCGCGCGGGAGAGAATCGCCAGCTCCCGCCCCTCGGCGTCGGTGACGATATCGTTGACCAGAAAAGAAATCGCCCTCCCGACGCGGGAGATGACCGCGATGTCCCGCACGGTTCCCTCTCGGATGCCGACCGCGCCCTCCTCGCGCGGAACAAAGCCCTGCATACAGCCGAGGTCGACGCTGAGGTTATGCTCGCTGTCGCAGAGAACCGCGCGCGCCTCGAGTATTTCGCCGCGTTCCATCGCCTCCCTTAAATGCTGCGGTGAGCTGAGAAAGCCCAGATTCCGCGCGGTATGGATTCTTTTTCCCTCGGGGAGATATTCTGTCATTTGTGTTCCTCCTGAGCTTGATTCATAGTATCAATTTATGAACAGGCGGGGGATGATATGACATTTTTACGGTGCGGTATTGAAAAAGTCGCCGAAATGTATTACAATACAAATGAATAAACAGTCGGCGCGTTGTTACTTATGGCAGCAGACTGTGAAAGAAAGGAAGATTTGATGAAAAAAATCATTGCTTTGACGCTGTGTTTGCTGATGCTCGGCGCGGTACTGGCGGGCTGCGGCAAGCAGGTCGTGTCGTCAGGTACCACCTCGAAGGTCGAACAAAGTGAAACAGAAGCGTCTACTGAAACAAAAAAACAAGTTGAAAGCGGGGACTACAGTATGGTTCTTTCAGGCAGCATTACCAATCTCAGCGAGGTTCCGGCAGCGGACCTCTCTGCAATCGACACCGATTATCAGAATGCCGCACCCAAGGCGGGCGACGTTGTCGCCGTTCTGCACACCAATCACGGCGATATCAGCATGAAGTTCTTCCCTGAGGTTGCTCCGATGGCGGTCAACAATTTCATCGCGCTTGCGAAGGCTGGCAAGTATGACAACACCATCTTCCATCGCGTTATCAAAGATTTTATGAATCAGGGCGGCGACTATACCAACTTTGACGGTACAGGCGGCGAATCCATCTACGGCGAGAACTTCGGCTATGAAATCTGCGATTACACGTTGAATAACCGCGGCTCGGTCGCAATGGCGCACAGCTCCCTGCCGGATTCCAACGGCTCGCAGTTCTACATCAATCAGGCGAACAATAACTGGCTCGACGGCGACTATACCGTTTTCGGTCAGGTTTACGACGGCATGGACGTTGTCGACGAGATTAACAGCGTCGAAACCGGCGCTAACGACAAGCCGGTTGAGGATGTTGTTCTGACCTCTGTCGAAATCAAAACATTTGAGTAATCCGTAAGGGCGTTGTCATCCCCTTCAAAAGATTCACTGTTAACTGCGCGATAGCGCCGGAGGCTTCTATGGACAGACCTATTGTCGCAATTATGTATGATTTTGATAAAACCCTCTGCACCAAGGATATGCAGGACTACGGTTTTATCCCCAGCCTGAATATGCAGCCCTCCGATTTCTGGCGCAAGGCGAACGACTTCGGCACGGCGCAGGAGATGGACGGCGTACTGGCTTACCTCTATACGATGATTGAGGAGGGCAAGCGGCAGAATATCCCCGTCACGCGTGAGAGCCTTGTCAATCACGGCAGAGGAATCGAGCTGTATAAGGGCGTGCGCGAGTGGTTCGACCGCATCAACCTCTACGGCGCGATACAGGGCGTTCAGGTGGAGCATTATGTCATTTCCTCGGGGCTGAGAGAGATTATCGAAGGCTCGGGAATCGCGGATAAATTCACCAAGATTTTTGCCTGCGAGTTTTATTATGACGAGACCGGCGCGGCGCTGTGGCCGAAAACCGCCGTCAACTATACCAACAAAACGCAGTTTGTCTACCGTATCAACAAGGGTGTGCTGGATATTTCCAACGACGTTGATCTTAACCGCTCGATGCCCGACGACTCCAAGCGCGTGCCGTTCACCAACATGATTTATATCGGCGACGGACTGAGCGACGTGCCGTGCATGAAGATGATGAAGGCATACGGCGGCTGTGCAATTGCGGTATATCAGGAGAATAATAAGAGCAAGGTCGAGGAGCTGCTGCTCAGGGACAGGGTGGATTTCATCTTTCCCGCCGATTACAGCGAGGACAGCCAGCTGAATCGAACGATGCATAACCTGATTAAGAAAATCGCCATTGCCGACGAGCTGACAAAGGAAAATGCCCGTCAGTTGAAATCCATTCAATCATAAAAAGCAAAAAGGAACCGTTCTCTGTTTTAGAGAACGGTTTTTCCTTGTATGACGGGCATATTAAAAGGACTGATAGCTGATTATCTGTGAGAGATCGGATTCGGCGCCGCTGCTGTCTTTGACGGTGATGTAAATGCTGTACTCCATTTCCGTATTCAGCATTTCATTTGGGATCTTGATGGTGCTTGCCGTTGTGTAGTCGGACACCAACTGATAGGTGCCGTCGGGCCGCGGCACGGGATTGAAGGACGGCTCCGTGTCACCTTCTGTCGGCTCCTCGGTCGGCGGCATGCTTGGCTCAGCGGGAACCGTATAGCGGATATAGCAGCGGTATTCATACCCGCCTGTACCGCCTGCGCCCTGTACGCTGAGCGTCATTTTACTGCTGTCAAAAACCGCGTCGGCAAGATACGGCTGTTCGGGAGAATCCAGTACGGTGACGGAATTTATCGTCGCCGTTTCGCCGAAGATATTGTGTACTACCGTCCGTACGGTGTAGGTTCCCGCTTCTTCAAAACGGTACAGACAGCTGTTCTGCGTACTATCCACAGCAATCGGTTCATCGTTGAGATAGAAGGTGTAACGGTTCGTAAAAATCCTGTTGGGTATCCGGTAATTTTCGGAGAAGCAACGCAGTCGCACGGGCGTTTTTGCGTAAACGGCAGTCGCCCTATCTCGATAATTCGGGTAGTAAGCGCTTGTCTGAAACGACAGAATTTGCGGACGCCGTGGATCGATGGAGGTGCGCCAGAATTCGTTTCCGAGCTCGGCAATCCTGCGCTGGACAATCGTCGCGTCAATAACGGACAGCACGTCGTCGCCGTCCGTGTCGCCGAGAAATTCCTGCAGCTCGTTAAACTGCGACATATTGGCAAGCCGTCGTTGGATGGCGGTTGCGTCAACAATTGTGACCGCGTTATCGCCGTCAACGTCGCCAATCAGCAGCGTGTTCGCGAGCGTGGATGCGGGTGCGTTTTTTGCGCCTGCGTGCGGCAGAACGTTCATCAGGATGATCGCTGTCATCAATACTGACAGCAAGGAGTTAGTTTTGTGTTTCATAATTCTTCCCCTTTATTATCGTAGTTATCAGGCGATTGTCTTGACAGAAACAGCGGTTACTGCTCAGTAAAGCTGCAGCTCTGTGATATTTTGCAGCTCCGCGCGGTCGATTTCATACACGCTCAGGTCGTGCGCAATGTAGGTGGTTGACGGCAAATCATCCGTGAGCGTCATTGCGGTATTGATATACAGCGTACCGCCGTCAACTCTGATGTCGTCATTGACAGAAAAGTCATAGTTGTAATTCTGCAGGTCGTAGGTTGTCAGCACAATCGACCTCGTTCTGAAATAGCTGTCGGTGAAGCGGGAAATATCCAAGGTGTGTCCGCCCTTGTCGGCATAGGCGTAAGGATAGTCCGCAAGATAATTTTTCAGCTGGGTAGTGTTGCAGATAATGACCAGCTTTCCGGAAAGGAACTGCTGACCGCTGACCGGTTTGCTTTCGTAATACTTGCCGCGGAACAGCTCGGTAGAACGGATAAGACGGCTGCTCTCGGGGGGATTATCCCACGGCGGAATGTTGTAGCCCGCATGAAGCAGGTCGGTGTCGCAGCGGTAGTATTCCGCCGAGGTAAAGGAAACGGTATCGTCTTGAATATCCGTAATCCCGCCCGCAGCGCGATTATCCTCTACAAAATCCTCCTGTGTATAAACGCTGTAAAGCGCTTGATAGAGGGATTCTACTTCATATTCCGGCAAATATTTATCCAAGACATATAGATCGGTTGTTTCAATATTCTGATATTGTTCTATGTATTTTTTCTGTGCAACCGCGCTTTTGGCGGAAGAATACGACAACAAGTGATATCGCTGTGTCACCGTTTCAAGATTTTGCTCTGAGAGAGCGGGCATAATCTTTTTTTCAAATTTTTCCTTTGGAATCGCGATGGGGAGCATATCCTTTGAGTAAGTTTTCTTTCCAAACACATATTCTACCCGTAACTGATCGTCACTTAAAGAAGCGGAAAATTGCCCTTGCTCTACACTGTCAAAATGCGAGGAAAAATACTTGATTTGCGAATTATTGACATAATACGTCAAATACAGCTGAGATAGAATACGGTGATACGCCTCTCCGCGTATTTCCGAGCTTACCGATTGTGGATTGGAATAGAACAATTCGTCATTTCCCCGATGATAAACGGCAATTTCCGCATTGTCCGGCTGATAAAAAAGGGTGCATTCTTCGTTTTGTAAAATCGGCAAAAATGTGGTTATAGATAACTGAACAGTTATAGGAGACAATGTTAAAATTCAAGATGATGCAATAATAAAAGATTCTATT
>CAJONB010000078.1 GCA_905235715.1 uncultured Ruminococcus sp.
ATCAGCAGGGCTGGCATTATCCGTCAGGCGAGACCGCGACGATCTACTTTACGAATACGCAGGACTGGAGCCGCGTATATCTGTACTACTGGACGGACAGCGGCAACAACGGCTGGCCCGGGACGGCGATGACCTATGTCCGCAAATCCTCGACAGGTAAGTCGATTTACAGCGCGACCGTCCCGAAGGACGCCAAGGTGATTTTCACCGACGGGAACAATCAGACGGAGGATATTCCCGCGGTTGCAGACGGCTTCGGTTACTATCCGTACAGCAAAAATTCCGACAGTAAATGGCAGGTCGTCGAATACCGTTACTGATCCGGTCAAATTCTGCTGAGAAGATTCTGCACAACGGCGAACCTCGCCGGCATACGCCGATGTAAATCTGCGGATTAAGGTTGACAATATCTCCCGGAAAAAGTATTATATAAATAAAGCTTGTTGCGGGAAAGAGGTTGTTTTTATGGCGAAAAATTGCCCCAACTGCGGGATTTCCGTTGAGGATGATCCGAAATTCTGTCCCGCCTGCGGGACGCCGTTCCAAACGGAGCCGACGGACGCAGCAGCGGACGAGCCGTCCTCATTTAATGAGGAAAAGGAACGAATCTTTGTCCTGCGCGAAAAAAAATACGGAGATACCGAACGCTATGATGCTCCCGAAGAGCTTCAAACTACCGAAAAGGATACGTCGCTGCGCAATACGCTGAGCCTGTATTTTTCTATCGCTGCGGTTGTTCTGTCGGTGACGGCGGTGGTGCTGGTGATTATCTTTGCGGTTTTGCCCGCGAATCAGAAGTCCGAAGCCGCCGATACTGCCGAGACAGCCATCGCGACGGTTGCTCCGACGCAGGCGCCTACCGATCCGCCGATTGTCGGTAGTTATGAGCTGCTGAAAATCGAGGGAACGAATACGACGCTGTATACACTGATACTCGGCAACAGCACGTTGGAGTTGGGCGCCGACTACTCAGGCACACTGAAAGTAAACGGCGGAACCATCGGCAGCGTGACGCTCCATCCCGGCGATATGACCGCCGAGCTGCTGAATACCGGCTGCACCTACACCTTTGACGGAAAGACGCTGACGATAGACTATCGAGGGATGACCCTCATCTATCAAAAAGCGGAAATATAAGGAGATTTTCCATGAAAAAACGAATTACTTTGATTGTCGCGATACTGGTGATTGCCGTGGTTATCATTCTGCTTGCCGTGTCCGGTGCAAAATCGGACCGCATTGAGGGCACCTATATCCTTAAGGACGCTTCGGGTACTGCCAGTGAGATGTTTAAGGCGACCGTCGATGACGCGACCCTGACTATCAACGCCGACGATTCGGGAACCTTTACGATGCTCGGTCAGGAAACGCCTGTTGCGGTCAACGAGAAGGAGAGCAAGATTTCCTTCGACGGCGGTAAGAATTATTCCGCATACGTTCTGGACGGCAAAAAGCTGACCATAGAGAAAGACGGCTATAAGGTGATTTTCAAAAAGAAATAATGCGGTTGGCGTACCATGAGGCTTATGCTGTAATCGCATTAACCGATTTTATTACACTAGATAAATTTGGAAAGGGGGATTATCGGAATGAAGAGGGCACTTTCTGTCGCGGCGCTGATTCTTGCGGCGGTTATGATGATGACCTGTCTTGCGGCGTGCGGCAAAGATGACGGCAAAAAGATTTCCGCGGGTACCTATCAGCTGACCGTTGCCGATGGCGACAGCGCCGAGACGTACAAGGACATAAAGGACAGTCTCACCCTTGTGGTTGAGGAGGACGGCACGGCTGAGATGCAGTTCGCGGGCGTTACCGCTCTTGAAATGACGTTTCATGAAGATACAGGTAAGGTCAGCATTGACGGCGCCGAGACGTCATATAAGACAGAGGGAAATAAAATTACAATTGAGGACTCTACGGGCAAGCTGGTATTTGAAAAATAAGCGTCGTGAATATGAAAGGGTATTGACGATAAGCGGAACACATGGTATAATCTTGACAACCGAAGTGATTCGGAAAACTATTAAGGAGATGTTTTATCAATGAAAAAGACACTTTCCATCGTATCTCTGGCACTGGTAGCAGTATTAATGATGGGCATTCTGGCAGCTTGCGGCGGCAACAAGCTCAGCGACGGCACCTACAAGCTTGTTGAAATGATTCAGGACGGCGAGGATCTGAGCGATCAGCTTTCCACTATGGAAGAGGCCGGCATATCCATGGATTTGGTCGTTAATGGCGATAAGGCTACTTTGATGGACACTGAGCTGACCATTAAGGACGGCAAAATAAGCGACGGTAACGAAGAAATTCCCTACACGGTCAGCGGTAACAAGATTACCCTCGAGCAGGACGGTACCAAGATGGTATTTGAGAAGAAGTAATTGATTTACGATAGGACGGCGGGCTTTCCTGCCGTCCTTTTTCTTTTTGCTGATTGACGGCGGAAGTGCGATATGCTATCATAAGGCGGGAGTGATTGTATGAAAAGGACGATCCGGATGACAGCGCTTTTGCTGTTATTAATTTTGCTTGGTACGCTGTGCGCCTGCGGTGACAAACACACCGAGGCGGATATCAACACGATGGAGGGGACTTACCGCCTTGTTGACGCGGCGGGCGAGGGCTCGAAGGATATCCTGAAAATCAAGGACGGCTTTAAGCTCGAGGTGCGCGCGGACAATACCGCGACGCTTTCCCTGATGACGGACACGCACGAGCTGATTTTTGACCCTGTGAATCAAATCTGTATCTCAACGGACGAAGAGCAGGTGCCCTATACCTTTGACGGCAGGCAGATTGTGATGGATTCCAAACCGTTCCGGATGGTCTTTGAACGGCAATAAAAACAGGCAGCGGGCGTTACGGCTCGCTGCCTGTTTCTGTATTTGCATTATCGAGTATCATTTTGCCCTCGTGGTCGGTGTGGTAAGCGCCCGCGGGAATCAGCTTTGAGATAGGCACGATTTTGTAGCCCTCGGCGCGAATCGCCTCAATCAGCTTCGGGAGCGCCTCTGGAGTATTTGTGGCGCCGTTGTGCAGGAGGATAATCGAGCCGGGACAAAGCCTGCTTTTAACGCGGCTGACGATTTCGTCGGCAGAGGGATCCTTCCAGTCGAGCGAGTCGATGTTCCACTGGACGCAGTACATATTCTGCGCACGCAGATTTTCCACCAGCTTGTTGTCATAATCTCCGTACGGCGGGCGGAACAGGGTAGTGTGCTTGCCCGTCAGCGCCTCGACCGCCTTGTCACAGTCCAGAATTTCCTGCAGCTGTTCGCTGCTGCTCAGCTCGGACATCTTCGGGTGCGTCGAGCTGTGATTGCCGATATCGTGACCGTGCGCGGCAATATCCTTGACCGAATCGGGGAATTTATCGACCCATTGCTTGACGAGGAAGAACGTCGTTTTGACGTTGTATTCCTCCAGCGTGTTCAAGAGATTCTCGGTCTGTTCGTTGCCCCACGCCGCGTCAAAGGAAATCGCACAGACCTTTTCCTGCGTATCGACGTAGTAAATCGGAATCTGCCGCACCTCGCCCATCGTCGCCGCGACATTCTGTGCGCTGTAGGAGGCGACCCCGAAGGAAATCGCCGCAATCAGCACGCAGGACAGCAGTATCAGTAACCGTTTTCTGGTCAATATCAGAACCTTCATAGCATCACCGATACAGTATATTCCGTTTGTACTCACATTATAACAAAAGCCGCCGGAAAACCCGACGGCTTAAAATGACGGTTGTTATTGTTCGACTTCCCAGCTTACGCCGTCCTTGCTGTCCTTTATCACAATATGCATTGCCTTCAGCTCGTCGCGGATCGCGTCGGCGGTCGCCCAATCCTTATCGGCGCGCGCTTGGGTGCGTTTCGCAATCAGCTCTTCGATTTTCGCGACGTCAACGTCTGAGGCGGTCGCGTCCGGCTTTTTCCCGGCGGCTTCTATCAAGCCGAGCGACAGCACGCGGTCAAAGTCCGCAATCAGATAACGCTTGGTCGCGTCGCTGATATCGCCCTTTAACACATCGTATAGCGCGGTAACGGCAAGCGAGGTGTTCAGGTCGTTGTCGAGCGCTTCCTTAAAGCTGTCCTGATAGGGCTTTGCCGCCTCGAGGTCAGGCTCACCGTCCGCCTTGAGGTTCGCGATACGCGCGACCAGCTTATTGTACGCCTGTACGCAGTTGTCAAGGTTTTCAAAGCTGAACACAAGCGGCTTTCTGTAGTGCGACTGTAAGCAGAAGAAGCGGTATGCCAGCGGATTGTAGCCCTTTTCCTCAAGCAGAGAGACGGTCAAAAACCCGCCCTTGCTCTTGCTCATCTTGCCGCGCTTGTCCAGAAGGTGCAGAACATGGAACCAGTAGCTGCACCACTTGTGACCGAGGTAGGCTTCGCTCTGTGCGATTTCGTTGGTGTGGTGGGGGAAGGCATTGTCGATGCCGCCGCAGTGGATGTCGAGATATTCGCCCGCGTGCTTAATAGAGATTGCGGAACATTCGATGTGCCAGCCCGGATAGCCGTAGCCCCATGGGGATTCCCATTTCAGCTCCTGGTCGTCGAATTTCGACTTGGTGAACCAGAGGACAAAGTCGGTTTTGTTGCGCTTGTTCTCGTCCTCGCCGACGTCCTCGCGCACGCCGACCTGCAGCTCCTCCTCGTTCATGTTGCCGAACACATAGTAATTATCGAGCTTAGCGGTGTCGAAGTAGACGTTGCCGCCCGCGATATAGGCGTAGCCCTTGTCGATAAGGGTCTGCACCATTTCGATGAATTCGGGAATGCAGTGGGTCGCAGGCTCTACCACATCGGGCGTCTTGATATTCAGCTTGCCCGCGTCGGAGAAGAACGCCTTTGTATAAAAGTCCGCGATTTCCAGAACGCTCTTATGCTCGCGCTTTGCGCCTGCCAGCATCTTGTCCTCGCCGGTATCCGCGTCGGAGCTGAGATGACCGACGTCGGTGATGTTCATGACGCGCAGGACGTCATAGCCCGCGTAGCGCAGGTATTTTTCCAGCACATCCTCCATGATGTAGGTGCGCAGGTTGCCGATATGGGCGTAGTGATAGACGGTCGGGCCGCAGGTGTACATCCGCACCTTGCCTTCTTCGTGGGGGATAAATTCCTGCTTTTCGCCGCCGAGGGTATTATACAGAATCATGCTTTTCAATCTCCTCCCTGAGTTGAATGATTTCGTTATGCATCCGGCACAGCTCCTGAGCAACCGGGTCGGTATAGTGAATCTGGTCGAGGGTTTCGGGACGGACGCCGTTGATACGGACAATGTGCGCCGGTACGCCGACCGCGGTGCAGTTCGGCGGGATCTCGTTGAGCACGACTGCTCCCGCGGCGATCCGCGCGCCGTCGCCGACCTTGAACGGCCCGAGCACCTTTGCGCCCGCGCCGACAAGTACGTTGTTGCCGAGGGTAGGATGGCGCTTGCCGTGCTCCTTGCCCGTGCCGCCGAGGGTGGCGTTCTGATAAATCAGGCAGTTGTCGCCGATGACGGTCGTCTCGCCAATCACGACGCCCATGCCGTGGTCGATGAACAGTCCCTTGCCGATGGTCGCGCCGGGATGGATTTCAACGCCTGTTTTATGCCTGGCGCGCTGGCTGAGATAGCGCGCGATCAATTTCATATTGTGCCGGTAAAACCAGTTGGCGCGGCGGTATTTCCGCACCGCCTTGTAGCCGGAATACAGGAGAAAAACCTCGAGCTTGTTGCGGGCGGCAGGATCGCCGTCCATCACCGCCTGTAAATCGGCTTTCATCATGTCAAACATTACTTATCAAATCCTTGCGAGTGGTAGTAGTTAGTTGGTAGTTGGTAGTCGGTAGTCGGTAGTTGGTGGTTAATAGAAATCGGGTGCGGGCAGCGCCCGCCCATAACTGTTAACTGTTAACTGTAAACTGTTAACTGAAACAAAAAGGCGACGCCGTCCATAGGGACGACATCGCCGTGGTTCCACCCAAATTCGACGCTGCTTTTACAGCGTCCTCTATGCCCTTAACGCGGGCTGACGTATGACCATTTCCTGCCATAAGCTCGTGGGCGCATTTCGGAGGAGTCCGCCACAGGCGGCTTTCAGCGTATGCCGCCCTCTCTGTGAGGCTTTCTCAACGTACTTTTCCCAGTCAAAGCCGTTATCTATCTATCCTATTATATACAATTTCAGCGCAATTTGCAACTACTAGATATCGCTGATGACCTCTTTGTTATCCACAAGATACTTGACGCCCGAGATAACCGTAACCACCGTGGCAATCCAGATAAAGACGTAGCCGATGATTTTGAATATCTGCATGGTGTCGTAAATGACGGCACAATTATCCGTCGCCAGACAGATGATGTCATGCGCGCTCTGCAAAGTGAACACTGCGCAGATAGCGACAATCTGGCACACGGTCTTGACCTTGCCCCAAAGATTGGCGGCAATCACCTTGCCCTGCGAGGCGGCAACCAGACGGATGGAGGTCACCGAGAATTCGCGGAACAGAATGATAATCAGCGGTACCGCCTGACACAAATCATGCTTGACGAATACAACGAGAATAGAAATTACCAGAATTTTATCCGCCAGCGGGTCGGCAAACTTGCCGAAATCGGTAATCAGATTGTCGCGGCGGGCAATCTTTCCGTCAAAGTGGTCGGTGATTGCCGCGGCGCCGAACAGCGCATAGGCAATCATATATGACAGCGGAAACCGCAGAAGCATGAACAGCACGATCAGCGGCACCAGCGCAATCCGCAGCAGCGTCAGCTTATTCGGCAGGTTCATTTTCCGAAGGAAGTTCATAGCATCTCTCCCGTTAAATCGCAGTCGATGTGGTCGGTAATCCGCACCCGGATCAGCTCGCCTGCCTGCGGCTTGCGGC
>CAJONB010000079.1 GCA_905235715.1 uncultured Ruminococcus sp.
GTAGAGCGCCACCTTGCCAAGGTGGAGGTAGCGGGTTCGAGCCCCGTCATCCGCTCCATAGACGTGAAAAAGGACTTACATCGTTAAGTCCTTTTTCGATAAATATAGGTTGTAGTTGAAGATGGCAGCGCATAGTTAAAACACTAACTAACGACTACCAGCTACCAACTATCGACTAAACGCGGCGACATAGCCAAGCGGTAAGGCACGAGTCTGCAAAACTCTGATTCCCCGGTTCGATTCCGGGTGTCGCCTCCAAAAAGCACTTGCTCATGCAGGTGCTTTTTCTCTTGTTTTGCTTGATGTAGAAGGAGAGTGTATGATGAACCCGCAGAAAATTATCCACCCGATACCGCCCCTTTATGATGCGGAAAGTAAAATACTGATACTCGGCTCATTTCCGTCGATAAAATCCCGCGAGGCGATGTTCTTCTACGGACACCCGCAGAACCGCTTTTGGCCGCTTTTGGCGCGCTTATTCAACGAGCCTGCACCGGCATCGGTTGAAGAAAAGAAAGTCCTCGCGCATACCCATCATGTCGCCCTTTGGGACAGCATCCGCTCCTGTACGATTGTCGGCTCGTCCGACAGTTCGGTGCGGGAAGTTGTGCCAAACGATTTGTCCGTGATTCTGGAGAACAGCAGGGTAGAGCGGATTTTCTGCAACGGAGCGCTGTCGCACAAAATGTATACGAAGTATATTTCCCCCGTAACGGGTATCGAGGCGGTCAAGCTCCCGTCCACCAGCCCCGCGAACGCGGCGTTCGGTATGGACAGACTGGCGCAGGAGTGGCAAGTCGTCGCCGAAGCAGCGGAGAGCTGATTCTTGACATTCCGCAGACTTTCATGTAAAATAGGGAACAGCCGCATAAGCGCCAATAGCTCAGCAGGATAGAGCGTTCGCCTCCTAAGCGAAAGGTCGGGGGTTCGAATCCCTTTTGGCGCGCCATAAACACTGTATTTCTTTATTACATCAAAGAAATATGGTGTTTTTTTATTTAGCAAACGCCATTGTCATTTATTCGTTTCTCTTGAATATTTCCTGATTGGCAAACGAACATTTTTGACTCGATATGCTAATGAAATCTAAATTTTTGCTATGGAATAATGATAGGAGTTAACTCAGCAGGTGATCAGAGTTGTTCAATTATTGTAATTCAACTTGATTTTCTGGTGAATTGTGTTATAATGACTGTATTGATTCAGAAAGTGAAGGAGTTGATAAGGTGAGCTATATCCTGACTACTGATAATCTCACAAAAAAGTACGGAACGGTTTTCGCGGCAGATCATGTGAATATCCACATCCGTGAGGGTGAGATCTACGGCTTGATTGGTAAAAACGGAGCCGGTAAAACGACGATTATGCGCATGATCAGCGGACTTGCCGCACCGTCGCAAGGCAGCTTTGAGATCAATGACGACAGCGGTCGCGGGATCGGCGTGCTGATTGAAAGCCCCGGTATCTATCGCAATCGCAGCGCGTTTGAAAACATCAAGATCAAGTGCATTGCGATGAACTGTTATTCAAAGGATTATGTAAATGATTTGTTGAAGCTCGTCGGTTTGGATAACACCGGCAAGAAACGCGCCGGAGCTTTTTCTCTCGGTATGCGTCAGCGTCTGGGAATCGCACTCGCTCTGGTCGGGGAGCCGAAGCTGATCATCCTTGATGAGCCGATCAACGGACTTGACCCGCAGGGTATCGTAGAGGTCAGAGAAACGCTCGAACGCCTCAGAGATGAGAAGGGAATCACCGTCATGGTGTCCAGCCACATCCTCGACGAGTTGGGTAAGATTGCCGATTCTTACGGCATCATCAACAACGGTGAGCTGATCGATGAACTCACCAAAGAAGAACTGGAACGGCGATGCGGCAAATATGTGACGATCCAAACCGATGATAACGAAAAAGCGGCGGAGTTGATCAGCTCCATGGGGATCGATGAGGTGGACACATCCGGTGGTGATGTGAGGGTGAACGATTGTTTGGACAGAACGGCTCAGATCAACCGGATGCTGGTTGAAAACGGTATCAGCGTCAGCGAACTGCACACGACCAATATCTCTCTTGAGGACTATTATCTCAACTTGACAGGAGGTAAGGCTGATGTATAATCTGCTGAAAATGGAGTGCTATAAGCTCAGAACATCAAAGCTCTTTATCGTGATGCTGTCGGTTGCGTGCGGGTTAAACTTCATTGCGGAAATACTGACTCCGATGATTCTGAAACTGGCAGAACCCGCAGCTGTGCTGCAGGACGAGAAATTCTCAAGCATCATTGCAACCCCCTTATCCGGCGGGCTGATGATCTTCATGTTTATCTCGGTAGCTTCATACTATTATTCGGATTTTGACAGCGGTTATATCAAGAACATCGCCGGACAGGTCAAGAATAAAGGCTCTATCGTGATTGTAAAGTTCATTACCGCAGCGATCCACAACCTGATCTTTTTCATTTGCGGCGGGTTGGCTATTACCGCCGGCGCCGCGATCAACGGGATGCTGGTGTTTGATAAAGATATTCCGGGTGGCATTGCAACGATGCTCATCAAGTGGCTGTTGTCGATCGCGCTGTGTTCGATCCTTCTGTTCTTCGCGGTGGGTATCAGGAGCAAGTCGCTGACGATTGTGTTCGGCGTTATCTTCGCAGTCAGCGCGTTATCGCTTCTGTATATGGGAATCAATGCGGGTATCGCCGCATTGATCAAAGGCAGTACCTTCGACTTGGCGAGCTATATGCCCGACGCGTTGTTGGACAGTGTCAATGTGGTAAATGGAGATCTGGTTCCCAACGCGCTCATTGTCGGTGTTGTGTATACCGTTGTGTTTACATCGCTGACGTATACGACTTTCAAAAAGCGCGACATCTGATGTTCCATAATAGAATGGCCATCGCTTAATAAACAATGGTAATTCGCTGCTTGCTGATAATTTGCCAATTGGACTGTGTGTAATATTAGCAAGTACGAGGCGTCACGAGGACAAACCACAAAGTATTTGAAACCGTATTTTTCACTGTTTATCTTATTTTCTATGGTATTCTGTAATACTGTATGATACTGTGTGAGAATAGGGCGGTACAACTCCTAAGCAAAAGGTCGGGGGTTCGAATCCCTTTTGGGACGCCAATAACCGGCTTGATGCATGATGCGGGACGATGGGATCTCCCCCGTGGGGGAGGTGTCATCCGCAGGATGACAGAGGGGTGCCGTCTTCGGCGAGGAAGGCATCGTCCACTACGTCAACTATCTGACGTTGCATAGGCTGCGTAGGGGCGGATGCCTACATCCGCCCGCGACCGGAACCCTCTCGATTCTGATGAGCAAGCCTCCGGAACAAAGCATAATACAGAAAAACATATTCCCCTTTCCGCGGGCATAGAATGTAGCGGAAAGGGGATTTTTATGTACAGAGATTATTTGAACAGCAACATCAGCCCACAGGACGCGTACGGTACGGCGCGCACAATCATAGAGGGAGAATCGCCCTTCCGTCCCGAGTATGAGGAATATGTCCGCCGTTATCCCGGGCGCGGTACGCTCAAGGTACAAATCAGCGTGGCGCGCGGGGCTTATCCCATCAAGAACGTCATGGTTGACGTCGCCCAAATCTATAACGGCGTGCGTTACAGCCTGTATAACGACGTGACGGATATCTCGGGCATTGTGGACAACATGGTACTGCCCGCAAGGAGCATCGAAACCACCCTGAACTATGACGACGTCGAGCCGGAGGCGGAGTATATTATCACGATATTCCATCCCGATTTTGAAGAGATCACCGACTGCACCGTGGTGATACACGACAAGATAGAAACCATCCTCCCGATATCGCTCGTGCCGAAAACAGGGGAGGACGGCTGATGGCTGTACTGCTCCCGACTATTCCGACCGACGTCACGGTGCATCTCGGCGCGCCGAATTCATCCGCGGAAAATATCACCGTGCCGTTTACGGATTATATCAAAAACGTCGCGTCGAGCGAGATTTTTCCGACGTGGCCCGAGGCGAGCATCCGCGCCAATGTTCTGGCGCAGATTTCTTATACGCTGAACCGCGTTTATACCGAGTATTACCGCAGCCGCGGCTACGAATTTGATATTACCAACGACACGCGCTATGACCACGCCTACACCGTAAACGGCGAGGTTTTCGACACCGTCAGCGAGATCGTGGACGAGATTTTCAACAATTACATCAAGCGCACGAACGCGATAGAGCCGCTGTTCGCGGTATTCTGCGACGGAATCCGTACCAAATGCAACGGCTTGTCCCAGTGGGGAACGGTCGACCTTGCCAATCAGGGCTATAGTACAATCGAAATCCTGCGCTACTATTACGGCGACGATATCGAAATCGTGATGAACGCGCCGCTCGCGGACAATACCGAATCATACCCCGGCACGCTTATTATGCTCGGCTCGTTCGGCGACGACGTGCGGATTCTGAAAAATCAGTTGAACCGTATCGCCCGCAACTATCCCGCGATTCCGAAAATCAACAACACGACCAGTATCTTTGACCGCGAGATGGAAAACAGCGTCAAGGCGTTTCAGCAGATATTCAACCTCACCGTCGACGGAATCGTCGGCAAGGCGACATGGTATAAAATCAAGCAGATTTTCACCGCGGTCAAGCGGCTCAGCGAGATAACCAGCGAGGGCTTGACCATTCCCGAAATCGACAGGGTTTTCAAAGAGACCGTACAGCTCGGCGACAGAGGCCCCGAGGTAGAGACCGTGCAGTATTACCTCGCGTTCCTCGGCTATTTTTACCCGCAGCTCCCGCCGATTGCGATTAACGGATTCTTTGATGAAGAAACGCGCGACGCGGTATTTACCTTCGAGAGCGAATACGGGCTGACCGTCGACGGCATTGTCGACGCGAACACCTTCAACGAGATTGAGCGCGCGTATAAAGACGCGGTATCCCAGCTCCCCGCCAATTATCAGAGCGCCATTGGCGAGCCGTACCCCGGGCGTTTTCTCGTCGAGGGCGACAGGGGAGAGAACGTCGAAACCATGCAGCGGTACCTGAGCCGTATCGCGCGGTCAGACGACGCGATTCCCGACGTGACGGTCGACGGTGTTTTCGGACCGCAGACAAAGCGCGCGGTCATCGCGCTTCAAAAGCAGTTGGGAATCGAAGAAAACGGCGCAATCGGACCTGTCGAATGGATAGAAATTATCCTGCGCGGAAACAATCTGTAAAAGTTCGGACAAAAAACGCCGGGGAGAACCTCGGCGTTTTCTTCAGCTTTTCACTGAAAATCTTCGATTTTTCTTATGCCCACGGGTCGGCAGACTTCGGGGTGCGGACGCCTACCATGATCATCTGCTCCTCTAAGTACCACTTACCCTCGCTGGGCTTGAGGCGCAGCTTGATTTGGCGGGGACTGTCTGCTCCGCCGGAGTTGAGATGCAGCGTCGCTCTGCCGTCTTCGGGGAAGGAGTAGGGATTGGAGAAAACCGTCACCGAGAAGGGGACAGAGGGGGTGTAGTCATTCTCGGGTGTCGCTCCGGCAAAATAAGAGAACGGTACGTGCTTGCCGTCGCGGAAGCGGTCGTTGAGGAAGCTGATCTCATAGCCGCTCAGGGGCACGGGGCCTTTGAGAAAGTTCAGCATTTCCTTGCCGATTTCAGGCGCGGCGGCGTAGGCGCAGAGAGCGCATACGGTGAGTGCGGCGGTTTTGTACGGAGTGTCAAGGCTCGCTTCGGGCAGCGCCTGCATTTCCGCAAGGCTCTCGGGCAGCGCATTGAAGGTAAAGGTGTAGCTGCCGCTTGCGGGCTGCTGAGAATTTGAGGGAGTGGAAATATTGTTTTTCAGATTATCAAAAATACTCATGATTGTCCTCCGTTATCACTTGATACCATTACTATAGCAAATGAAACCGGATTTGTAAATAATTATTTGCAAGTTCCGTCACTTTCGTGTATAGTAGAGGTATATTTGAGGGACGGGCATGACCCGCCCGTGATGTGAGGCGTTACGCGACATGAAATTAAATTACATCAAGCTCGACGGCATACAGTACGGGGACATAGCGGAATATGCCCGCCTGCTGCCGCCCGAACGGCAGGAAAAAATCCTCGATGCTCAGCTGATCCCGGTTCTCTCTGTAGTACATGAAAGCACCTCATATCCTATGGTTTTATCCCAAAATGCACGCTTCTGGGTGCTTTCATTATACTACATTCTGGACCGTAATTGTACCATAAAACTCGATTTTCGCAAATATTTCAATAACTTTTTCTGTTGAAAACTGACTGGGTTTTCGTTTTTCAGCAGACCCTAATTAATCAAAATAAACTTCCAGATGCAGACATATATCCTTCTTCCGTTATTTCGTACTTGCGTAAGAATACTAGTCTCTGTTCCCACGTTTTATGTAGTCCAGAGGCTTTGGAATCAACAACCAAATCTGGGATTCTGTCCCTGCTAACAGTACCAGTTTCATCCATTATAATATCATATTGGCCTGCACCAAGAGGCAGAATAGGAACACCATTTGCCAGTCGATAGTAGTGCCGGAGTTCATTCTGATCGTTGTGTTCCGGAGGAGCAATTCTCTCACAAAATACATCAAATGGAAGTTGACGAGTCATGGAATAACTTTCAAACCGAAAAGCAAGTAATTTTTTTTCATAATTGTTAATCGGGTCCTCATTAAAAGAAGAATTATGCAGTTCGTCTAGTGTCATTTCGCCAATTTCGTTGATAAGACCCATATACTCCCGGCAGAGTTGATTTTCTAGCATTTTTTCCCG
>CAJONB010000080.1 GCA_905235715.1 uncultured Ruminococcus sp.
GCCGATAAAGAAGGTCGGGATGATCTCGCCGCCCTTGTAGCCGAAGCCGAAGGTGATAACGGTGAACAGCATTTTCAAGATGAAGTCGTATGGCAGCGCCTCGCCGTTGAGGACAGCCGCTTCAATCACATCGCCGCCGATACCGTTGTAGCGCGTGCCGAGCAGCAGCGTCAGCAGCGCGATAGCCGATCCGCCGACGATCACCCGCAGATATTCATTTTTAAAGTATTTGACCGCGAGCCGGTGTACCTGTCCGAGCGAGATACAAAAGCCGATGCTCACGATTGCCGCCGCGATACCGAGCACCGCGACAAGCAGAAAGGCAGATACCTTCAATTCGGGAATCGCCGTCAGCTCGTAGGCAGCGGGCTCCAGCCCGAACAGCAGCGTAACGCCGTACGCCGTCAGCGCCGATACGATACAGGGCAGAAACGCGCTGTAGTAAATAATGCCGACCGAGATGACCTCCATCGCGAAGACAGTCGCGGTCAGCGGCGTTCCGAACAGCGCCGAGAATAACCCGCTCATGCCGCACATCACCGCGAGGTGCAGGTCTTTTTCATTCAGCCGCACACACCGTCCGATAACGCTGCCGATACAGCCGCCGAGCTGCAGCGCCGCACCCTCACGGCCTGCCGAGCCGCCGAACAGGTGGGTGATCACGGTCGAGAGAAAGATGACGGGCGCGAGGATAACCGGCACCTTGCCCTCGTTACGCACCGAATTGATAATCAGGTTGGTGTCGGCGTATCCCGAGAGCTTTGTCACGCGGTACAGAAAGGCAATCATCACGCCGCCCACGGGCAGCAGATAGCACAGAAAGCTGTATTGCGTGCGTATATCGGTCACATAATTGATTGCATAGCGGAAGCCCACGCCCAGACCGCCGCCGATACCGCCCGTAATCAGCGCGAGCAGCGTCCATTTCAGGAACGAGAGGACATATTGCCGCACGCGCGTCGCATAGTGGCGGACGGGTATTTTATGTTGCTCCATAGCATCACCTGTAAGTCATTATGCATAAAATTATATCCTCTTTCCCGGCAATATTCAATATCAGCGCGGAAATATTTTCTTGAATCTTCATATTGCTTATGGTAATATATAAGTTGAATCGGGTGATTGATATGAGAAATATTTTCAGCCGTATGGCTCAATTTATGCAGGGTCGCTACGGAAACGATAAGCTGAATAACTTTATCCTTGCGGTAGCGGGAATTCTCTATCTGATAAATCTTTTTGCGCGCAGCTCCATTATGATTGTCATTATTCTGCTGCTGGCGGGGCTGACGGTATTCCGCGCTCTTTCGACGAATATCAACAAGCGCGTGTATGAAAACCACCGTTTTACCGAGCTTTTTACATCCGTTAAGGATTTTTTCAAGCGCCAATATTTAAAGGTGCGCGATTTCAAAACCCACCGCTATATCCGCTGTCCCTACTGTAAGGCGCAGCTGAGGCTCAAAAAGCGCACGGGCGTACAGCAGATACACTGTCCCCGCTGCGGTCAGGATTTTAAGAAGAATATTTTATTCTGATCAAGTAACCGCTAACTACCAACTAACAACTACCGACTACCGACTACCGACCACCGACCACCGACGAAAGGAGGAAAGATATGGTATTTTCATCGCTGATATTCCTGTTTGCATATCTGCCGATTGTTTTAGCAGCCTACTATATCTGCCCGCGCAAGTGGCGCAATCTCCTTCTTTTTGTCGTCAACCTTGTATTCTACGGCTGGGGCGAGCCGGTTTATGTGTCGCTGATGATAATTTCCACCATCGTCGACTACACCTGCGGTTATTTTATCAACAAATACCGCGAATCCGCCCCCAAAAAGGCAAAGGGCTTTTTGATTGCCTCCATGGTCATCAACCTGAGTATGCTCGGCTTCTTCAAGTATTCCGGCTTTATCCTCAAGACCGTGAACCTCCTGCCCTTTGTCAATATTCCGGTTCCGCAGCTGCCGAATCTTCCCATCGGTATCAGCTTCTATACCTTCCAGACCATGTCCTATTCCATCGACGTTTACCGCCGTGAGGCTCCCGTCCAGAAGAATATCATCACCTTCGGCACCTACGTGTCGCTGTTCCCGCAGCTGATAGCAGGCCCGATCGTCCGCTATAAGGACGTCGCCTACCAGCTTGACCACCGCCGCGAAACCTTGGATGATTTCACCAAGGGCGTGTGTATTTTCTGCGTCGGACTGGCGAAGAAGGTGCTGATTGCCAACCAGATGGGCGCGCTGTGGGACGCGATGCTCTCTACGGGTCAGGATAACGGCTGGCTCGGCTCATGGGTCGGCATTATCGCGTATACGTTCCAGATTTACTTCGACTTCTCCGGCTACTCGGATATGGCGTGCGGTCTGGGCAATATGCTCGGCTTTGAGTTCCTCAAAAACTTCAACTATCCCTATATCTCCAAGAGCATTACCGAGTTCTGGCGCCGCTGGCACATTTCGCTCGGCACATGGTTCCGCGAGTATGTATATATCCCGCTGGGCGGCAACCGCAAGGGCTTCCCGAGACAGATACTCAACCTGCTGATAGTCTGGTTTTTGACGGGTCTGTGGCACGGCGCGTCGGTCAACTTCATCCTCTGGGGCTTGTACTTCGGACTGCTGCTGGTTATCGAAAAGCTGGTGCTGAAAAAGTGGCTGGAAAAATCCCCCGCCGCCGTTCAGCATATCTACGCGCTGTTCTTCATCATCATCGGCTGGGTCATCTTCTACTTTGCGGATGATATGGGCGGATTGCCCGCGATGGGCGCGTTCTTCGCCTCGATGTTCAATTTCGGCGGTACCGTTATCGGCAACGACGCGCTGGCGCTGACGATGTCCTATCTGCCGATGCTGATTATCGCGGCAGTGGCGTCCACTCCGCTGGGCGTGAAGCTCTATGACAAGGTCAAGACCACCGCCGTCAATCCCGTTCTCCGGAGCGTCTACTGCACCGTCGTCATGGCGCTGAGTACCGCCCTGCTCGTAGCGGGTAGCTATAATCCGTTTATCTACTTCCGCTTTTAACTACCAACTACCAACCACCAACCACCAACTACCGACTACCGACTACCGACTGCCAACTACCGACGAAAGGAGGTGCTGTATGAAAAAGGTATATAAGAACCTGCCCGCGATTATCTTTTGCGTATTTATCGGGGCAATGTTCATCCTGTTTCTGGTACTGCCGAAAAAAGAATACAGCTCCTCCGAAAAGCGCTATCTGGAAAAAGCGCCGGAATTCACTGTCGGAAAGCTGTTCTCGGGCGATTTTGAAAAGTCCTTTGAAAAATACATCGAGGACCATACCGCGGGGCGTGATTTTTGGGTCGGACTGTCCGCCTATTACAATGACTTCCTCGGCAACAACGGCTCGAAGGGCGTGTACCGCTGCAAGGACGGCTATCTGATTAACGACCCCGGGGATATGACGAACCTCAGCCGCAACCTCGGCTTTATCGAGGATTTCGCGACGCATATACAGGAGCAGATGAAGGTTCCGACGACTGTTCTTGTCGCCCCCTCGACAGGCTATGTCTGCGCGGACAAGCTCCCTTATTTCCACAAGGAATACCATGACGATGAGAAGTTCGCCGAAATGCAGGATACCTTTAAGACAGCCGGTTTTGTCGATATCCGCGGCGATTTGATCGACGCCTACAAGGACGGCAATCAGGTGTTCTACCGCACCGACCACCACTGGACGTCCTTCGGCGCATATACCGCGTATCAAGCGCTCGGACAGTCCCTCGGCTATGTTCCGAACGATCAAAGCGCGTATGATATTACCGCTTACCCCGGCTTTTACGGCACGACCTATTCGACCTCGGGCTACTGGCTGACTGAGCCGGATCATATCGAGGTCTGGGATAACCCCGGCAACGACGTCGACGTCACCATCATCGACGGCGAAACCATCGAGCAGAAGGATATGTACTTCTACAGCCATCTGGAGGAGGACGACAAATATCCCGTATTCCTCGACGGCAACCATCCCTACACGGTAATCAAGAACGAAAACGCGTCGAGCGATGAAAAGCTCCTTGTGATAAAGGACAGCTTCGCCCATTCTCTGGTACCCTTCCTCACCGACCACTACGCCGAGATCATCATGGTGGATATGCGCTACTACTCGCTTCCCATGCAGCCGCTTATCGAGCATGAGGGAATCGACCGCGTGCTGTTCCTCTACTCGATCGATAACCTCGCGACCGATACCAATATCGGCATGATTGAATAACAAAAGCTCCCTCCGCCGAGGGAGTTTATTCTTAAAATCAGGTGATACAATGCTTAAGCAATATTTAGAAGCAGGCAAAATTGTCGGCACGCACGGCGTCCGCGGTGAAATGCGGGTCGAGTGCTGGTGCAATACGCCCGCCTTTCTCTCCAAGTTAAAGACGCTCTATCTCGACGGGGGCAGAACGCCCCTGTCCGTTACCTGCCGCCCGCATAAGAATATCGCGCTTGTGACCGTTAAGGGCGTGGATTCGATTGAAAAAGCCGATGAGCTGAGGGGCAGGATCCTCTATCTCAACCGCGACGACGTTCATCTGAGCAAGGGTGAGCATTTTGTGCAGGATATTATCGGGCTGAAGGTCACCGACGCCGGTAACGGCACGGTTTACGGCGAAATCAAGGACGTCCTGAAAACAGGCTCCAATGATGTGTATGAAATGCAGGGCGGGGATAAAAAGCTCTATTATATCCCGGTCATCCCCGATATTATCGACCGTCTGGATTTTGACGCGGGCGCGGCATACATCCGCCCGATGAAAGGATTGTTCGACGATGAGGATTGATATAATCACGCTGTTTGACGAAATGTGCGAGAGCGTGCTTTCCGAGAGCATTATCGGCCGCGCACGCAAAAAGGGCGCGATTGATATCCGCTGCCACCAGCTCCGCGACTATGCCCTCGATAAGCACCGCCGCGTGGACGATACCACCTACGGCGGCGGGATGGGAATGTTGATGATGGCGGAGCCGATCGCCCTGTGCTTTGAGCATATCGTCGACGAGCTGGGCGAAAAGCCGCATTTCATCTATATGTCCCCGAAGGGCAGGACCCTCACCCAGTCCAAGCTCAAACAGCTGAGCAGTTACGGCAATATCTGCGTGCTGTGCGGACATTACGAGGGCGTTGACCAGCGGGTGCTGGACGCTTATGTGGATGAAGAAATCAGCATCGGCGACTATGTTCTGACGGGCGGCGAGCTGCCCGCGCTCGTGCTGGTCGATTCGCTCGCGCGCCTGCAAAAGGGCGTGCTGTCCGACGACGAGTGCTTTGAGATGGAGAGCCACTACGACGGGCTTCTGGAATATCCGCAGTATACCAAGCCGCAGAGCTGGCGCGGGGTTGAGATTCCCGAGGTGCTGTTCAGCGGTCACCACGCGAACATCGAAAAATGGCGGCGCGAGCAGAGCATCATCGAAACCGCGAAAAAGCGCCCCGATATGATTCCGTCCGCAGCTTTATCCGAAAAAGAGCGCGAACTCGCCGGCGAAATCATTCGCTCTCAGACGGCGGAAAACGGCGCTGAATCGCGGGATTAATGTCTGAAAAGCGGGATTTTAAGCCCGTTATTGTACGTACCAAACAAATATTTATCCACAGTTTCGTGATTTTGCACAAGAAAAAAGTTTTTTGAAATTCGACAGTTATATATCAAAACAAAAATGGTTTTGAGCAGTTGACCAACCGCAGTTTCAAGGATATAATAAGAAAGCAACTGAAGATACACCAATAATATTCGATAGGAAAAAGAGGGTATTCAAATGTACGTTAAGGAAGTTTTAGTTCAGAATAAAGCGGGTCTGCACGCTCGTCCTGCTACTTTCTTTATTCAGAAGGCGAACGAGTACAAGTCATCTATCTGGGTTGAGAAGGATGAAAGAAAGGTCAACGCGAAGTCCTTACTGGGCGTTCTTTCACTCGGTATTATCGGCGGTACAACCATCAAGATTTTTGCCGACGGTCCCGACGAAACCGATGCGGTTGAGGGTCTTGTCGATTTAATCAACACCGGCTTTGCCGAATAAATTCAGCAACATACAAGGCGGACAGCAGTCCGCCTTTTTTCATTATCCGGCACGGCGCTTCCGATAAGGAGCGCCGTAATTTTCATGTTGCGTATCAGCGAAAAATATTGTATCATAATAGAACAGAAAGGCGGTGATTGCATGAACCCGAAGTTGAAAGACCTGCGCGCGAAGGCGATGGCGCTTCCGCTCCAGCCCGGCGTTTACATCATGAAGAACAAGGCGAGCGAAATCATCTATATCGGCAAGGCGAAGAAGCTCAAGAACCGCGTCAGCCAGTATTTCGGCTCTCAGAACAATCACACCGAAAAGGTGCGCCGCATGGTCGACAATGTCGACGATTTCGAGTACATCATCACCGATTCCGAATTTGAATGTCTGATTCTCGAGTGCTCGCTGATAAAACAGACACCCCGAAGTATAATATCTTATTGAAGGACGACAAGGGCTACAGCTATATCCGCGTCACGGACGAGCCGTACCGGCGGCTGAGCTACGTCCTGCAAAAGGCGGACGACGGCGCGCGCTATATCGGGCCGTATAAGTCAAGCTACTACGTCAAGTCCTCGGTCGAGGAAGCGAACAAGATTTTCGGTCTCCCGACCTGTAACCGCCGCTTTCCCGAGGATTTCGGCAAGCAGCGCCCCTGCCTGAATTTCCACATCAAGCAGTGCTGCGCGCCCTGCACGGGACGCGTGAAGCTCGCCGATTACAACGAGCGCGTCGAGTCGGCGCTCGAGTTCCTCTCGGGTGACAGCTCCGGCACGATGAAGCTCTTGCAGGAGCGCATGAACGAAGCGGCGGAGGAGCTGGATTTTGAGCGTGCCGCGCGCTATCGCGACCAGATTGCCGCGATGAAGAAGATGCGCGACAAGCAGAAGGTCGTCGACATCCATATCGACGAGCTGGATGTGGTTGCCGTCGCAAAGGAGGGCGCGAAAGGCTCGGCGACCGTTCTGCGGTTTGCCGGCAGCCGCCTCTATGATACCGAGAATTTCATTATCGACGACGTGGATGACGAGCAGGATTTCCGCTCCGAGTTCCTCCTGCGCTATTATACGCTGCGCGGCGAAATCCCCTCCCATATCGCCCTCGACGGCGATATCGAGGACATGGAGAATACCGAACGTTGGCTGACTGACAAAAAGGGAAAGCGCGTCTATCTCACCGTACCGCAGCGCGGCGTGCAGAAAAATCTGGTCGATATGTGCCGCAAAAACGCCTTTGAAGCCCTCGGACAGCAGCGCGGCGTCACGGGCAAACAGCTCAGCGTTCTCGAGGAGCTGCGTACCCTGCTCGGGCTGGACAAAATCCCCGAATATATCGAAAGCTACGATATTTCCAACCTCGCGGGTCAGGACAACGTCGCGGGCATGGTCGTTTTTGAGAACGCCCGCCCCTTGAAGAGCGCCTACCGCAAGTTCAAGATAAAATCCTTTTCCGGTCAGGACGACTACGGCTCCATGGCGGAGGTTCTCACCCGCCGTCTGGAGGAGTACAAAAAAGCGCGTGAAAACGGCGAGGAAAGCGGCTTCGGACGCCTGCCCGATTTGATACTGCTCGACGGCGGTAAGGGTCAGGTCGGCGCGGTGTTGCCTGTCGTAGCGGCTTCGGGACTGGAGATTCCCGTGTTCGGCATGGTCAAGGACGACCGCCACCGTACCCGTGCGATCGTGTCCGAGAGCGGCGAGATTGCGATTCGTCCGAACCGTGCGGTCTTTACCTTCGTCACGAATATTCAGGACGAGGTTCACCGCTTTTCCATCGGCTTCAACCGCCAGCAGCGCAAAAAGGTGCTCGGCTCCACCCTCGAGGAAATCGACGGTATCGGCAAGAAGCGCGCAAAGGAGCTTTTGCGCTTTTTCCGCACGATAAAGAATATCTCGGCAGCGAGCGTCGAGGAGCTGGAGCAAGCCCCCGGCATGACCCACCCCGCCGCCGTCAGCGTGTATAACTATTTTCATGACTGATAGTTGGTAGTTTGATTAGTGAAGAGTGAAGAGTGAAGAGTGAAGAGTGAAGAGTTGAGGGCGGGCGCTGCCCGCACCTGATTCACATAACAGAGTGAAGAGTGAAGAGTGAAGAGTTGAGGGCGGGCGCTGCCCGCACCTGATTCACATAACAGATTACAGATAACAGATAACAGTTAACAGTTGCGGGAAACGCCGCAAGGCTCCCGCCGCAAACCCTTCCCAAAATCAACCTTTCCCGCAATCCTAAAAAACCGTAACGGAGGCATATTATGCGCGTTATTACCGGCTCTGCACGCGGCAGAGTATTAGAAACCCTCAAGGGCGACGATATTGTCCGCCCGACCACCGACAAGGTCAAGGAGGCTGTCTTTTCGTCCATCCAGTTCGAGATCGAGGGCAGGGACTTCATCGACGTTTTCGCCGGCTCGGGACAGATGGGCATTGAGGCGCTGTCCCGCGGCGCAAGAAGCGCGACCTTTATCGACAGCTCCAAGAAGGCGGCGGCGGTCATCGAGCGCAATCTACAGGTTACAAACTTGCAACAATTTGCGACAATTATCACCGCCGATTCCCTCTCTTACCTGCGCCGGACCGACCGCGAATATGACGTAGCCTTCCTTGATCCCCCCTATAACAAGGGGATTTTGCAGGAAGCTATACCTATTATTGCACAAAGAATGAAGAAAACCGGGGTAATAATTTGTGAAAGTGCATTAAATGATAAAATATTACAAAAATATTACAAATTTACTCTTGACAGGGAGCGTACCTATGGTAAAATAAGAGTAAGCACATATCGTCATGAAGACTATATCCGGTAGTTTTTTGACGGATTGGGGGCCTGTATGGGAAAGACCGTAATATGCCCCGGCAGCTTCGACCCCGTGACCTACGGCCATATTGACATCATCACCCGCGCGGCGAATATGTTCGACCATGTTATCGTCGGCGTGTTCATCAATATGGAGAAAAAGCCGGATTTCGATATCAATGAGCGAATCGGCTTTTTACAGAGGACGGTAGGGCACCTGCCCAATATCGAGATTGTCGGATTTGACGGCTTGCTCGCGAATTATGCCAAAGAGCGCGGGGCGTCGGCAATTGTCAGAGGACTGAGAGCGGTATCGGATTTTGAGTACGAATTCCAGATGGCGCTGACAAACAGAAAGCTGAATCCTGAGCTGGATACGGTCTTTTTGGCAAGCGACGCGCAGTATACCTACCTCAGCTCGTCTATCGTCAAGAACGTCGCGACGTTCGGCGGCGATATCACGAACTTTGTTCCCGAGTGCATCCATGACGAGATCTTTGAGAGATTAAACAGGAAAGGAAAAGACTAAAATGAGAGTAGACGAATTGATTACAGAGTTACAGGATTTAGTAGCGGATTCCAAGACGGTACCGCTGTCCGGCGGCAAGGTCGTGATCGACGCTGAAAAGGTTTATGATATTCTCGACGAAATTCAGGACACCCTCCCCGCAGAGGTTAGACAGGCGAAGAATATCGTAGCCGACCGCGGTCAGATTATCTCCGAGGCGAAGAAAGAGGCGGACGATATCATCCGCGCTGCCGAGGAGCGCAAGAAGCAGTTGATTGACCAGAGCGAGATCATGCGCGAGGCTAAGGCAGAATCTGCCGAACTGATTAACGCCGCAAAGGCGAAGTCCGCAGAAATCCGCAAGGCGGCTAACGACTATGTCGAGAACGTTATGAAGCGCACCGACGACGCTATCACGGCTCAGCTCACCGAGCTGCGCAAGACCCGCCAGAATCTGCGCATCACCAAAAAGCAGTAAAATTATATTATCTTTAATATACACCAAACGCCCTGCGGTCATCCGCAGGGCGTTGCAGACTGTATAAAAAGTGTCATCCTGAGCGATCCAATTTGTCATCCTGAGCGAAGTCGAAGGATCTTAAA
>CAJONB010000081.1 GCA_905235715.1 uncultured Ruminococcus sp.
CGATTTCGATATTCTTAACAGCTTAGACGATAAAGATTATATCCGTCAGGGAGAACGCCCTTCACGTAGAAAATCTGTTTATTTGACCGAAACAGGAATTGATTATGCAAAAGAACTGTTAGAAAAATACGGAATATCAGATTGGGAATGAGTTTTTATGAATATGTTTGAACACTCCAATTCGACTTGGGTACGGTACAGTGAATATGAGTGGAAACAAGCTGAGAACGGCAAACTTTATTTGACAGCCAGCGCCAACGCTCAACCAACAATATATGATCCGTTGAAGGAGTATCAGCAGTTAGTTTTGGATGCTCTGTATATCGGGCGTTTGGGTATGAAACAGGATCAGGACGATAAAGCTATACAGTCTGAGATAAAAACATTTGCCGAAAAGTATGGGCTGTTCGGATTGATGACGGCGTTGCCGACCACACCTTCCTTTATGGACTATGAAGCGGTGTATCTGCCGAAGAATCGTTTTATCAAAAAGGAAACGATGTCAACCGAGGGATACCTTGCTTTATTTTTCCCATTTGACAAACTTGATGTAGTAAAACGCAGCGTGGAATCCTTATGGAATATAGAAGGCGACAATATGATGATGGCGCTCGCTATGACAATGAGCGACAGACCGCTGGCGGTCAATATGAGCTTTCAGCGTCAGTATGCAGAGAGCTATGAGTGGATGAAGCAGGTGTTTACCGATTGGGCGTTTAACGCTACGACGGTGTTCCTTTATTACAACGACTATGATAGAATGGACGAAGATTACCGACAGCTTATGCGGCAGAGTATCCGTGCGTTTGACGGTAACGCTCCGAGCTATCACATTGAGCTGCTTGAACAGCCTACGCTTGTATGGGATTTCCATTCGCTCCTGCTCGGTATTCAGATGATGTTGTCCTTTATGCTGACCGACAAAAACAATCCTATGAGGGTATGCAAGAAATGCTCCAAATTCTTTGTAGCAAGCCGACCAAACGCTGTTTTTTGCAGCTCACGATGTAAGAATCAATATAATGTGTATAAGAACAGAGAAAAGAATAAAAAAGACGAATAAACGGCAAAAGCCCGTTGTCAACGAATTAACGCTGACAACGGGCTTTTGCTATACATATACAATTTCATTCAATACGATTTCTTCGGCTCGGTTGCGGATATTATTCATACGGCGTACCCACGCCATTTGGTCGGCAGCTTTGAGCGCTTCGGTAACTCCTTCCTGTTTAGCCATAGCTTTTACAAGGCTGTCCATACGCCCGCTGCATTCTTCCTCAATATCGGCTAAATGCTCGGACAGCTTGCAAGAGGTAAGCAAGTTTGTGTAGAGAATCGGACGGTGCTTTTTGAGATACCTTTGCCGCATATGTCCGTACTTGCCGATCACATATTCCTTAGTATCGGGTAAGGTGAGATTTGGGAGCATATAATCTCCCTGTTTGCTGTATGTACCGCCAAGCTGTTCAAAAATAGTTTTCTGTTCCATAACAGGCTCCTTTCGTAGCAATGATTTTTACAGTTTGGATTGTAGATTATACTCCTTTCCTACAACTGCTTTTCAATTTACCACAAATGAGCCGCAGTCATATGTACTAAGGTAGTAGAAACTACCCTTTACATAATAGCTCTCAGCTCCTTTTTTTGTTGTGATTCTGTTGTAAAAAGGATCATGCTTGTTCAGGCGGCTTCCTCTCTTCTGCTTTGCGGGCACGGCTTGATGAACAGCCTTTTCAGCGATTTGACCGCGCGGACGAACGGCTTTTCTGCGAGCATCAGCAGTACAGCGGACGCCAGCGTCAGCGCAAGATAAATGACCGTCAGCTTTTTGATACCCGCGTCGGGCAGGAAATACGTCAGCGTCTTGGCGAACAGCAGGAACGTCAGGAACGGGTACAGGCTGAATCTGCCGAGGAAGCGGAAGAATCTGTTGTCGAACGGCTTGCTCAGCGAGCTTTTTCCGCTCAGCGTAACGGCAGCGGCTATCAGAATACAGCCTGCCGCAAGATAGTCGAAGCGTTTCGGAAGCTCCAGAGCCAGCATCCGCTGCATATAGGCGAGCGCGGCGACGTAACCGCCGACCTCTACCAGCGACAGAAGATGCGCCTTGCCCCTTGAAACCTGCTTCCCGCTCAGGTGCCGTACCAACGCATAGCACGCAACGCCCGCGAGAATCTCGCCGAACGCCTTGTACGCGCCGGGCGTGAGGAAATACAGCTCCTTGTTCTTCGCGTCCAGAATCATGAGGTTATCGCCGGTGAGAACCTGCGTTTTGAAGAACAGGAATCCCAGCAGCAGCGCCGCGCCCACAGGCGCGATATAATACTCAAAGCGCTTGCGGTTGCTTAGATACAGCGGATACAGCACGAAAAACGCGAGCATCACCGCGGAGAACACCCACGCCTGATCCATCACGCGATAGCCGACAAGGCTGTCGGATACCGGCGGGATGATATTGAAGCCCGCGCTGTGAACCGGCAGCAGCTCGAGCATGGACGCAAAGAAATTCGTATTCAGGCTCTCGAGGTCAATCCAGCAGATTGTATTGAGCACGGCAAAGCTGATGATCCAGCAAATGATAAGTCCGGGCAGATAACGCCGCAGCTGAACTTTCAGAAAGCTCCGCGTATCGCTCCATACAAGGGTGCGGTCTTCGGGGATCCGGTTGACGCTCTCGGCGAGCATCATTCCCGCGAGCAGGAAGAAAAAGTCGAACGCAAGCTCGCCGCGATAAAACAGGAAAGAGCCGCTCTCCGCCTTCTGCGGGTTGAAGAAATAGGCGTAATGCAGGACGATGACCATGCAAAAAATGAATTTCCAGAAGCCGAAGGCTCCGTTACGTGTCGTTTTCATCTCAGCCCTCCCCCGCGGCAAGCTTCCTTGCCTTTTTATTTTTTATCAGCCGCTTTACGAGCTGATGCAGCGCCATAACGACCGCCGCGGTCACGAAGGTCAGCGCGCAGTACAAAATAATGATTGCCGTCGTAGAGAGCTTTTCGCCGAGATTCCATCTCACCAGCCAGTACGGCAGGGTCGTTGAGTAAATCGAGTACAGCAGGTAGGGATAAAGGCTGTACTGCCCGAGAACCGTGAAGATTTTGTGGTTGAACAGGGGGCTGATAATGCTCTTTTCGCTGAACGTAATCGTAACGGAAATCGCAAGGAACAGCAGCAGAACAAACTGGAGCGCGCCGAACGGCTTGGAATAGCCGAGATTGACGACGGCGATGTCTTCATTCACCGCCGAAAGTCCGACGCTGAGCTTGTGCCAGAAAAAGTTGCCGTCGGCAAGCGCCAACACCTGCATATAAAAAATCGCAAAGCCGTAGCCGAACAGCTCCATCACCGCCAGCAGCACCCTGCCGAGCTTGGAGAAATCCAGCTTTTTCAGCCATTCGCAGATTCGCCAGCACACCACGCCCAGACAAATCTCCGCCATCGCGCGGACGTTGCCCTTATAGGTGAATTCGTACTTATAAAACAGCTCGTACTTTTTGGAGGGATTGAGCAGCGACTGTCCGTGGAAAAACAGAAAGCCCAGCAGCCCGACCGCGATAACCGGCGCGATATAGTTCTCAAAGCGGCGCTTATTCTTCGCGTAAACCGGATAGAGCAGCAGCAGGACGAGCAGCATTGCCGAGAGGTACCACGCCTGGTCGAGCAAGCGGTCAAAATCCAAGCCGAAGTTCCTCAGCAGGGTCGCCTCATACAGCATCCTGCCGAAGTTGATGCCGAGATTCTTGACATTATCCGCTGCCGACGCGCCCGATACATACGGCGCGACCTGACAAATGTAATACGTCAGGTTCACCGCGATAAAGGTCAGCACCAGACAAATCAGGTACGCGGGATAAAAGGACATCAGCTTGCCCTTCATAAACGTCCATGTGCTCTTCCAGCTGAACAGGTCGTTGTCGCGCTTTTTGTTCATGGATTTTGCGAACAGAAAGCCCGAGGTCAGCAGAAAGAACTCCACCGAGAGAGAGCCGAGCGGAAACGGAAATACCGTTTCTTCCCCGGGATGAACCATCGCAATATCAATCATGCACGAATGAAAAATGACAAGTATCGCCGCAAAGACGAACCGCCAGAAATCAATCGCTCCGTTACGTTTTTTTACCATATATATCCTCCGATATAACGTCTATGGTGATTATACAACCTTTTGCCGTAATTGTAAAGGAAATCCCGCCCGAAGCTTGCCGTAACGCAAAACCGCCGCTATATAAGCGGCGGCTTTCAACAAACAGGGTCTATATCCTATGCTCACGCAAGGCAAAAGCCTTACGGTTGGGGCTTTTCCGGGCGCCCGTCGCGCTCACGCTCTCAGGCGGACTTATCCAACTCGTGCATCATGCGCACCTTCAGACAGTCGCCGTCCACGATAATATCTACAGCCGAGATATTTTTGTCGGGATGCGCCTTGACCAGCTCGTCGACATACATACTGACAATCTTATCCGATACGCGTTCACCTTTTACACTGACTTTCATTCGCTCATCTCCTGTCATCTTCCTGCGGCCTGATAAGGTCGAACTATTGTTTCATTTCCTTACAATACTATTGTAGCAGATTAAAAGCAAGATTTCCAGTTACAGCTTGACTATTTTCATATCAGTTTCTTAACGGTTAATTCCTTTGAGAATAAAAAAGCCGTCAACTTTGTAATAGTTAATTCTTTATTAGACAAAAAGACGGGCAGACACAATATTTAGTGTCTGCCCGGTGAAATTCTACTATATTTAGGATTATCCGAAGAGATGTACATTCACAACCAGCGCCGCGAATACGATGGAAACCATCGAGAGGAGCTTGATAAGAATGTTGATAGAGGGGCCGGATGTGTCCTTGAAGGGGTCGCCGACGGTATCGCCGACAACAGCCGCCTTGTGCTGATCGGAGCCCTTACCGCCGTAGTTGCCCGCCTCGATATACTTCTTGGCGTTATCCCACGCACCGCCGGAGTTACTCATGAAGATTGCGAGCAGGAAGCCCGACGCGGTCGCGCCCGCCAGCATACCGACAACGCCGTAGAAGCCCAGCACCAGACCGACAACAACGGGGACGACGATCGCGATAACGGTCGGGAGGATCATCTCCTTCAGAGAGGAGCGCGAGCACATATCCACGCACTTTGCGTAGTCGGGATCCGCCTTGCCCTCCATCAGACCCTTGATTTTCTTGAACTGGTTACGAACCTCGATAACAACGCTCTGTGCGGCTCTGCCGACAGCGTCCATTGTGAGCGCCGCGAATACGAACGGCATACACGCGCCGATAAACAGACCGGTCAGAACCAGCGGATTCATCACGCTGAAGCTGTCGTAGCTGACGTCCGGCACATAATCCTGAATCCTGTCGATGTAGGACGCGATCAGCGCCAGCGCGGTCAGCGCCGCGGAGCCGATTGCAAAGCCCTTGCCTGTCGCCGCAGTGGTGTTGCCTAAGGAATCCAGCGCGTCTGTACGCTCGCGAACCTCAGGCTCAAGGCCGCTCATCTCAGCGATACCGCCCGCGTTATCCGCAACGGGGCCGTAAGCGTCGGTCGCGAGGGTGATGCCCAGCGTAGACAGCATGCCGACCGCCGCCAGCGCAATACCGTAAAGACCGATTTGCGGGGAAGCAAGCGTGCCGCCCGATACGAAGAAGGATACCAGAATCGCGACACAGACAATGACAATCGGGACAGCGGTGGAAAGCATACCGAGTCCCAGACCGCCGATGATGATGGTGGCGGAGCCTGTTTCGGATTTCTGGGCGAGCTTCTTGGTGGGGTTATAGGAATCGGATGTGAAATACTCGGTGGATTTACCGATTAATACGCCGGCAATCAGTCCGGCAAGTACCGCCCAGTACAGCATCCAGTGGTCTGCGCCGAGGATGAAGTAAATCAGCGGGAACGCCGCAACGGCAATCAGGATCGCCGCAAGGTTGGTGCCTCTTGACAGCGCCTTGAGCAGTAATTTCTGTTCGGTTTTTTCACCCGTACGGACAAAGAACGTGCCGATAATGGAGCAGAGGATACCCAGCGCCGCCATCAGCATGGGGATCGCCATCGCCTTGAACTGCATATCGCCGTTGCCGGTGAACGCGGCTACGCCGAGCGCAGCGCAGGAGATAACAGAGCCGACATAGCTCTCATACAGGTCGGCGCCCATACCCGCAACGTCGCCGACGTTATCGCCGACATTATCCGCGATGACCGCAGGGTTACGGGGATCGTCCTCGGGGATGCCCGCCTCGACCTTACCGACGAGGTCGGCCCGACGTCAGCCGCCTTGGTAAAGATACCGCCGCCGACACGCGCAAACAGCGCCATCGACGAAGCGCCCATACCGAAGGTCAGCATCGCAGCGGTAATGCCCTCGGGATCCAGACCGAAAACATATTTCAGCAGAGTAAACCAGATGGAAATGTCCAAAAGTCCCAGACCGACAACGGTAAAGCCCATGACCGAACCGGCGGAAAACGCGACTCTCAGACCCTTGTTCAGCCCTGTGCGGCAGGCGTTAGCGGTACGCGCATTCGCGGCGGTCGCTATCTTCATGCCGACAAAGCCCGACAGTCCCGAGAAAAATCCGCCCGTAATAAACGCGAACGGTACGTAGGGGGTCAAAAGCCCCGCAATCGCCATTCCGCAGAGTACCACGAACATGACCGCAAAGAAAATCAGGACAATCGTATACTGTCTTTTCAGGTAGGCGTTGGCTCCCGAGCGAATCGAAGCAGAAATCTTCTTCATCCTGTCGGTACCTTCATCAAAACCGAGCACGCGCTTCGCCATAATAGCCGCGAAGCCGATCGCCAGCAGCGCACCTACAAATATAGATATTACGAGAGGTAATTCCATAATATTCTACATCTCCTTTCTCAATCGTAACTTTTATTTTACAATATCAGTGCGTTAAAGTCAATACTATTCCGGCACTTCTGTACGTGAATCTAATTTTGTAATCTAATTTTGTTATCAAAATAATATAACGGTAAAATAGTTGTCATTCTGAGCAAAGCGAAGAATCTTAAAGTGCTGAGCTTGCAGGTCATATTAAACATTACAGGTATAATTAATCGGAAAAAGCGCACTGTAAGATTCCTCGCAGGCTCGGAATGACAGAAAGGAGCGGCTCAGGATGACAGTTAAACTTAAAAGTAAAAAAAGAATTGCTGAATCAGATTCACGCGGTCACTTCTGCCAGCGGTGCGGGAAAGATATTACCGAAAAAAGCGTGATTTCCCACGAAAATTCAATCATTTTTCACAAAAAATTCGTCGACGAAAATTTCGTATACGAAACAATTGACTTTTGAACCCGCCTGTGCTACAATTGTGCGTATGTGAAAAAGACGTTTTGACGGATTTTCGCAGAAAAATCCGTCAAACAGAGATTTATACAGTGAGGTGAAAGAATGTTATCCGATACCAACTACCGTCTGTTCCTGCTGCACGGCGATGCCA
>CAJONB010000082.1 GCA_905235715.1 uncultured Ruminococcus sp.
CCGCCATAGGCGCCAGCGCCGCGTAGCCTTTGAGGGGTACTTGTCCTATTTTCATGTTTACGCGCCCTTGCGGTGGGTACGCTTCGATACCATTACGCCCGCAATAACGGAGATACCGACTACCACACACAGCCACATGACAATGCCCGAGAACAGCGACGCGTCGGAAATCGCAACGTCGGGAAGCGGTTCGGCAGTCGCCGGAACGATTTCGGCGGCTGCGACCGTCGGCAGATTGTTAAGGTTATCGTTCGGAATGTACTGTGAGAGGTTGTCCCCTAAATCTTCAAGCCTGTCGATATAATCGTCGCGAATCTGCTCATATTGATTCTGTATATCCTCGGGGATGTAAACGGTAGGATATTCATAATTATCGTCCTGACCGTAATCACCGTCATAGCCGCCGTTGTTATCATCCTGTCCGTTGTCAATCTCGCTCTGCTCAATACCGGGTGATTCGGGCTGTGCGTTGTCGCCCGAATCAACAGGCTCGCTGTCAACGTTGCCGTCATCGGTAATCGCTGTATCGGGATTGGAGCCCTCGTCAGCCGCCGCCGTCAGAACGGAAATGCTGACAAGGAACAGCGCCGCGGTCAACACGGTGATAATTTTTTGCCATAATTTATTTTTGATGAACATAATATGCTCCTTGATGCCTCTGCCGATCATCGCGTTATGCAATCTACCCATATATACAGCGCGATTCTACCGGAGTTTCGTACATTAACACAAACTACCGCATTATTATGTTTATTATAACAAATAATTATCGTTTTTGCAATACTGATGACAGAGCATTTCCCAATAATTCGCCCGAATACGCCGCCTCGTCAACGGTATTCGCGTCGGTGCCGACCTCAATCAGCAGCGAACCGTTGTTAAAATCCATATTATAGCTGAACTCGCCGAAGTCCAGCGGACGCGTCATGTCCGGATAATTGTCCTCACATTCCTTCTGTAATTTCATCGCGAAAATCAGGTTATCCTCCCAAAACGGAAAATCTCCGCTATCGTCATAGCCGCTCATAATCATGATTTGCGCCGCCTTTTTGCCGTTATATTCAAAGGTCGGTTTATATTTTGTGCCGTTGTCGGCGGTCATCGAATCGCGGTGGATGTCCAGCGTCACAACGATTCCCGGGTATTTTTTCTTGTATTTTTCTATTGTGTCCCAGCTTCTGCCGTATGAGCCGTCGTAGGATGGATAGTCGTGGAGCGTTTTATCGTGAACGACGCCGATGCCGTTTTCTTTCAGCGATTCGGCAATTCTGTCGCCGACCGCAATTACGCTTTGACTTTCGTCGGTAGACCGCGGATAGAAGTCGTCATAGTAGTAGCCGGCGTCCTCGTCGAGATAGCTCTCACAGGTGTGGGTGTGGTAAATCAGTACCTGCACCGTCCGGTTGTCCTCAATAGAAAAGGGCAGCTCAGCCGCCAGAAGCGCGCCGATATCCGGGTCGTAGGGCGTATTATTCTGCACGGCGATATTGTCATAGCTCATGTTGGAGGAGGCGGTGCTGATTTCCGCGACAGGGTAAGTGTTGCCCGTATGTGAGGCTTTGGATGGCTTTTCCGCGGATTCTGTCGGGTCTGCCTGCGCTACGGCAAGCGGCTTTTCCGGGGTTACAGGCGGTTCGCCATCTTCCGTATCCGCTTCCTCCGTGCGGTAAAAAACCGCTCCGTTTGTAAAAACCATCCGCTCAGCGGCAACAGCCGTGCCGCCAAACAGGTCGAAGCAGTCCACCGCCCGGTATACCGCCGCCGACAGACTCAGCCCGATGATCACCGTTAATGAAACCAAGACAGAGATTCTTTTAAACATTTGCTTTTTCATACGCTCACCCGTTACATTTTATTCGATTTTGCACCGCGATATGATACGCTTGGGCTCTTTTAGTGGTAGGGGAGAGAAGCTTGCTTTCAGAACGTTCCGAAATTGTAAAATATTTCCTGCAGAGAATCAAAAAGACCTGTTATTTTTCCTTATTCGAATTGTCAAAATTTATCCGAATTGCCATTTTTCTACAGAATAATTAAAAAGTTACAGCTTGTAACCACCTAAAATGTGAACATTTCTTGTACAAGTTGTATATAAATATGAATAAATTTTAAATTTAGTTGTTATTTTAACAATATTTTACCCAAAAAGGTTGATACTGGAATAATTCTTTGATATAATAATGACAGTTTTGTTACCAATGTAATCTCAAAACAACACGCAACCGGTTCATTCATGGTGCTTTGAGTACGGTTTCCGAACGGATTTCGGTGTGATTGACGGTTGCAAATCGTTTCGCGGCTATGCCGCAGAGAACAACGGAGGTTTTTATGAAAGCATTTAAGAAAGTATTATCCATTATTATGGTTGCCGCGGTTGTCGCAAGCATTTGTGTGATAACTGCCATACCTTCCGGCGCGGCATGTACAGGTGCAGGCCTTGCCGAGTATGCTTTAAGAGCGTACAACGAAGGCTGGTCCTACGTATGGGGCGGCTCCTCTCCCGGTGCGGTTGACTGTTCCGGTCTGATTTGGTCCTATTGCGGCGGCGACAGAACGAGCATGCTCTCCGACGCTCAGGCGAACGGCAGAGACTGGGGCTATGTCAGCAGCGGCATTCCGAGAGTACACGGCTTAGGTCTTTCCCGACCCGGTCATGTCGGCGTATATATCGCTGACGGCATGGAGGTCGACGCGCGCGGCGACGATTACGGCGTATGCTACGAGTCTATCGGCGGTTACAACAATTGGGACTGCTGGTTCAAGCTTACCGCAATCACCTATCCCGAAAACGGTTGGGAAGAGTTCAACGGCGACTCCTATTATTATGAAGACGGCGAGTACATCGTTGATACCTCCCGTACCATCGACGGCGTCACCTATTACTTTGATTCTACCGGCGCTTGCTCATCCAAGCCCTCGAGCAGCTCTTCTTCCTCTTCTTCAAGCAGCAGTAAGAAAAGCAGCTCCTCATCCTCAAATACAGCTTCAACCGACGACGGTTATCTGAGAAACGGTTCTCAGGGCTCTAAGGTAGAGAAGCTCCAGCAAAGACTGCAGGAGCTCGGCTACTATAACGGTGCTATCGACGGCGACTTCGGTGATTTGACCGAACAGGCGTTCAAGCTGTTCCAGCAAACCGCAGGTTTGTTTGTTGACGGTATTGCCGGCAACGACGCCGACATTCTTTATTCCGACGATGCTCCCGCGTATGTTACCGAGGAAAAGCTGACAAAGAAAGCGGAGACCGAGCTTGCCGACACCGGCATTGAAGAGGAAGCGACCGAGGCGGAGATCCCTGCCGAAGAAGCAACTGAAGAAGCAGAAGAAACGATTCTGAGCTACTCTCTCGGAGATTATGCCGACGAGGTTGTGCTGATTCAGGAGCGTCTGTCGACACTGGGTTATCTTGAGGCACAGCCCGACGGTTCCTTCGGCGAACAGACCGAGACTGCCGTCAAGGATTTCCAGAATATCAATGACCTTGTAGAAACAGGTGTGGTTGACGCTGTTACTTATGAGATCCTCTTCTCTGATGACGCGCTTGAAATGCCCGTTGACGAGGCGAAGGCGGATACCGAAAAGAAGGATACCGCGGCAGATAATTCCGGAAAGCTCAACACTCCCGCAAAGGTCAACAGTGCAACAACCCCCTCTACCGCCCCGAATACCGAGGTCGAGAAGAAGAGCGCAGCTGTTACCTCAAAATCTCTCGCAGGCGTCACCAACTCGGTTGACGTTCAGAAGAACGCAAAGTCTACTAACTATGAGTTCCTGCTCTGGCTGGCGATTATGATTGTCGTAATGCTGATTACCTTCACCATCGTCTTTACGGTTGAGAAGAAGAAGCAGAAGGCAGCCGCCCGCAGCAGAAGATTCTATTAATTATTATTGATTTATGTCTTAAGCATAAAAGGCAGCGTCCGAAAGGGCGTTGCCTTTTTATTTGACAGGAAATTACAACAATCTGTATTATACGAAGTGTAATATAGTTTTTAACACCTGTCAAATAAAAAGATTTATAGTCCCCGCTCAGTTGCGCCCTGCGTGCGCACGAGCGATGGGTCGCACGCTTGGTGCGCACGATTTCTTGCTTTCATTTGTGCAAAAAAATGCCATTGAACAAAAAAGACCTATGCATAATATACATAAATGATTTCAAAAATTGTACACTTCATAATTCTAATTAAGAAAATTAAAGAGCTTGATTTTTATTATAATTAATATGTATAAGTAGTATTATGCAAAATCTAATGAAAAGGAGGAAACTATCGTGAGAATATTAAAAAAGTCCGAAAAAGGTCTGTTATCTCTCGTGCTTGTTGCGGCGATTCTGATGTCGGTTATCGCTTGTACGCTTGTCGTCCGTGCGGAAAAGGTTGACGAGCTTGCGGCGCAGGGCGCGGATAACTACTACCTTTGGGGACTGAATACCAACGACCCGGATTTCGGCGCGATGAGCTCGCCGACGGGTTCATTCTCCTACGATGGAACCAAAGGTTACTACTACTATGACCTACAGGGCGCAAGCGGCGACTACTGCTTTGTCGTTTCCAAGGTCAACAATTCCGGCGCATCTGCACAGCGCAGCCCCGCCGTCAGTTCTGTACAGAACAGCGGTAAGTATTATCTTTCCCAGGGCAACTACCACGGCTATGCATGCATGCATATCTGGAATCAGAGCGGCGACGCTGTCCGTATCTACTTTACCTCTGAGAGCGCGGGCTTGAACGTTATTCCGCTGTCTGAGGCGGGTAACACGCCGACCGTAACTCCAACCACTGCTCCGGTTACTCCTACATCCACTCCTTCTTCCGGCGGCTATGTGTATTGCCAAAATAATGCCGGCTGGGGTGCTGTTTACGCGTATATGTGGAACAGCGACAGCGACAAGAATGCTGCATGGCCCGGTGTGAAGATGGACAACATCGGCAACAACGTCTGGCGGTACAAGGTTCCCGCGAGCTATACCAACATCATCTTTAATATCGGCTCCGACCAGTCCCAGACAGACGACCTGACCTATCCCGGCGCAGGCTATATCTACAACAATTCCACCAACCAATGGAGCGTTTACAGCGGTCAGACGACCCCGACCACGACTCCGACCACAACGCCTGTTACTCCCACTACGGCCCCCGTTACTCCTACTACCAATGTCGTTTATTGTGAGAACGAAGCCGGCTGGAGCAGCGTTAATGCGTATATGTGGAACAGCGACAGCGACAAGAACGCTGCATGGCCCGGCGTGAAGATGACCAGCGTCGGCAACAACATCTGGCAGTACAACATCCCGAAGAGCTTCGGCAACATTATCTTCAGTAATAACGGTAATGACCAGACCGGCGACATGACCTTCCCCGGCTCGGGCTATATGTACAATAATAAGACTGGCAAGTGGTCGGTTTACGATACCTCGCCGCTTCAGGTACAGTCCTTCGGTACTGACGTTGAAGCGCCCCAGTATGCGGGCGTCGGTATCACTCTTTCCGCAAAGGCAAGCGGTCAGGGAACCGTTTATTACCAGTTCTCTGTCGGCTCGACCGTATTGAAGGCTTACAGCACCGCGAACAGCGTTATCTGGACGCCGTCGGCTGCAGGTACCTACACCCTGACCTATGAGTTCAAGGACGCTGCGGGCAACACCAACAAGCGCACCCAGACCTATCAGGTCACCGACGGTTCTTCTTCATCCGCTCCGTTCATCAAGCAGGTAACTCCCGCAAACGGTAAGCAGATCAAAAGATCCACCGCGTGCCAGATCAACGTTTCCGCAGGCGGCGGCAACACCGGCACAAAGCTCCTGTTCTATAAGTATACGGTCAAGGATTCTACAGGCAAAATCGTGAACGTTCCTTATTATACAAGAAACACCGCTTACAGCTTTACGCCCACCGCTCTCGGCGAGTATACCGTTACCGTCAGCGTACAAGGCTCCGACAATGCGACTGTTGAGCGCGATTATGTCTATAACAGCGTCGCCAATGTCACCGACCCGACCGACGCGACGATTCCGCCCGTTACGCCTACCTCATCGCCTTCCACTAAGCCCGGCACGCTGATCGGCGACGCGGATATGGACGGCGAAGTCACCATCCTCGACGCGACCCGCGTCCAGCGCAGATTAGCTGATCTGGTCGGTGATAATGACATTAACAGGACAAACGCCGACGTTGACTTCGACGGCGACCTTACCATTCTCGACGCGACCCGTATCCAGAGATACGTCGCGGGACTGATTACGAAATTTTAAAGGAGGAAACAGAATATGAAACATTTTTCACGTTTTACAGCGCTGTTGCTTTGCGCCGCGATGATCGTTTCGGTTGCTGTTTGCTCCGCGGTATCCGCAAGCGCTGAGGTTGAAGAGGCTTTGGCTGATACCTCCGCGACCAACGGCATCGTGCTTCATGTCGAGGGTAAGGACTTTACCCCTTATCTCTATTACTGGAATGCGCTTCCGACCAACAAAGAGGTTGCGTATCCCGGCGTCAAGATGACAAAGGCAAGCTCCCTTGCAGGCGGCAACTGGTACACCTATACCTTTGATAATACGTCAAAAATCAACTTCCTCGTCACCGACGGAACTACCGCTCTGTCAGGTCAGAAGAGTGAGGAGCAGACGATTCAGAGCGCGGGCGAATACTGGTTTATGAACGACCGCATCAGAACAAAGAATCCTTACGAAGCCGATTCTTATGAGAGCGTCGATATGCGTGAGGATACGATTTACTTCGTCATCACCACCCGTTTCTATGACGGCGACAAGTCCAACAACGTTCACTGCTGGGACGACGGTCAGGCGGGCAACCCCGACTCCGACCCCGCATGGCGCGGTGACTTCAAGGGCTTGATTGAGCGTCTTGACTATATCAAGGCGCTGGGCTTCTCCGCTATCTGGATTACTCCTGTTGTAGAGAACGCCTCCGGCTATGACTACCACGGCTACCATGCCCTCAACTTCAAGAAGGTTGACGCGCGTTATGAAAGCTCGGGCGTTACCTACGAGGATTTGATTGCCGCTGCACATGAAAAGGGCATGAAGATTGTTCAGGACGTCGTATTCAACCATACCGGTAACTTCGGCGAGACGAACCTCGAGCCGCTGTTTACCAAGGTCTATAACAAGGTTACCGACCTTGCCGATATGAAGAGCACCATGATTCCGACAAAGAAGCTCCTCGACTACTGCGGCGTTAAGGACGCGGCGGGCTACTATAATCTCCAGCCCGGCGTTCAGTATGACAAGCGTCTGCAGATTATGAAGCAGACCCAGGGCTTTACGGAGAACGTATCTCGCGACGCGACCTGCAACTCCAAGAACTATTATCACAACGGTTATTATTCCAGCCTGAACTGGGATGATTATACCTCTAAGTATTGCCAGATCGCGGGCGACTGCGTTGACCTCAACACAGAGAACCCCGACGTCGCGAAGTACACCGTAGACGCGTATTCCGACTATATTGATATGGGCGTTGACGCGTTCCGCGTCGATACCGTCCGTCATATTCCGCGTCTGTCCCTGAACCTGATGTACAACAAACAGCTGATTAACGCGGCGAAGCAGTCCGGCAACAACAACTTCTATATGTTCGGCGAAATCTGCTGCCGTTACAGCCAGGTTTGGTACCGTGAGCACGCGGGCGAGTCTGTACCGTTCTACACATGGGCAGAGACCGACAGCTCATGGGCGAGCAAGTGGAAGACGACCAACACCCCCGATAACGTTAAGGCGAATATCCAGACCACGCTGGATCACTGGCAGAAGTACGACAGTGTCAGCAACCAGCCGACCTCGTCGAACGCCTTCTTGAACGGTATCACCTATCATTCGCCCGACTACAGTAAGAACTCCGGCATGGGCGCTATCGACTTCTTGATGCACTGGCAGTTTGATTCCGCCTCCGGCGCATACGGCAGCGCGCTCGCTGAGGATCAGTATTTCAACGATTCCACATGGAACGTGACCTACGTTGATTCCCACGACTACGCTCCCGACCAGAACCAGGCGGTTCGCTTCACCGGCGGCCAGCAGACATGGGCGGAGAACCTCGCTTTGATGTTCACCTTCCGCGGTATTCCGTGTCTGTACTACGGCTCCGAGGTCGAGTTCCAGAAGGGCTGCGTCATTGATAAAGGTCCGAACTGCCCGCTCGCCGATACAGGCCGCGCATACTTCGGCGATAAGCTCGAAGGCTCTGTCACCGCCTCCGACTTCTCGAAGTATACCGCGTCCGGTACGGTCGCTTCTACGCTGAATGCTCCGCTTGCGAAGCACCTCCAGAAGCTGAACGCCATCCGCCGTGCCGTACCCGCTCTGCAAAAGGGTCAGTACACCACCAACAGCAACTACGTATCCGGCAACATGGCGTACATCAGACGCTACACCGGCGGCGGTGTTGATTCCCTCGCCTGTGTCACCGTAACTGACGGCGCTACATTCAAGAACATCCCCAACGGCACCTACATCGACGCTGTTACCGGCGACGTGAAGCAGGTATCCAACGGCACCCTGACCGTCGGTTCAGTCGGTAAGGGTAACGCACGCGTATACGTATGCTGCGCGTCCGGCTTCAAGGGTATCTCCGGTAAAATCGGACCCGACGGCCAGACCTACCTCAAGTAATATCTGATTACGAAGCATTAAGCCCTGCTCAATTCGAGCAGGGCTTTTCTGCTCCGCGTCAGGTCGGGAGCTTTGTTTAGATAACAGATAACAGTTGATGGAAACGCTGACGCGTTTGGAAATATAGGGGGTGTGGTTTGTAGTTGGTGGTTGATGGTTGGTAGTTGTAGGGCGTCCGCAAGCTTTAATGCTAAATCCCGCTATCAAGCGAAGCATATTACACAATTCTCCGATGAAATCTCAATTATCCCGCTGATAACCCCTTTACTTTACCGCCAAATTGTGGTATACTACTAAAGAATATGGAAACGTGTGCCTTTTTTGCCATTCAACACACACGTCTGAAAGGAAAAACGAAGATGAAAGCTAACATTTACCGCTCCGTCACCTGCGGAGATATCAGAGAAAACCACATCGGAGAAGAGGTTCGCCTTGCGGGCTGGGTAGAGAATATCCGCGACCACGGCGGCGTTATGTTCCTCGATATCCGCGACCAGTACGGCGTGACTCAGGTCGTCGTGCATGACGACAGCCTGCTCGAGGGAGTCAACCGCGAGTGCAGCGTTACGATTTCCGGTAAGGTCGTCAAGCGTGACGAGGATACCATCAATCCGAAGATTGCGACCGGTATGGTCGAGGTCGTTTCCGAGAGTCTGACCGTCCTCGGTAAGTGCAAAAACAACCTGCCCTTTGAGGTTGTTTCCTCAATCGCGTCAAACGAGGACGTCCGCTTGAAATACCGCTTCCTCGATTTGCGCAACCCGAAGGTGCATAATAATATCCTGCTCCGCTCTCAGGTGATTGCGTTCCTGCGCAACAAGATGACCGAGCTGGGCTTTACCGAGCTGCAGACCCCGATTCTGTCCGTGTCCTCACCCGAGGGCGCGCGTGACTACCTGATTCCGTCGCGTAAGCATAAGGGTAAATTCTACGCTCTCCCGCAGGCGCCGCAGATTTTCAAGCAGCTCCTGATGGTGTCGGGCTTTGATAAATATTTCCAGATTGCGCCCTGCTTCCGTGACGAGGACGCGCGTGCCGACCGCTCACCCGGCGAGTTCTATCAGCTCGACTTTGAGATGGCGTTCGCAACCCAGGAGGATGTGTTCGATATCGCCGAGGAGGTACTCTACGATACCTTTGTCAAATTCACCGATAAAGAAGTCAGCAAGCCTCCTTTCCGCCGCATTTCTTATGCCGAAAGTATGCTGAAATACGGTACCGATAAGCCCGACCTCCGCAATCCGCTGGAGATTGTCGAGATTTCCGATATGTTTGAGGAAACCGACTTTAAGCCCTTCTTAAAGAAAACCGTCCGCTCCATCAACGTACCCGGCGCGGCGTCCTGCTCTAAGAGCTGGTTCAAGAAGATGGAAGAATTCGCCCTCTCTATCGGCATGAAGGGTCTGGGCTACGTCAAGGTGACTGACGAAATGCTGTTCGACGGTCCGATAGACAAGTTCTTAAAGCCCGGCGACAGGGAAGAGCTGATCAAACGAAACGGCTCCAAGGCGGGCGACGTTATTTACTTTATCGCCGATACCGCCGCAGACGCGCCCAAGCTCGCGGGTCAGATACGCACCGAGGTGGCTAAGCGCCTCGATCTGATAGACAAAATCCCGCTTTGAATTCTGCTTCATCGTCGATTTTCCGATGTTCGAGCAGGACGAGGAAAGCGGTCAGATTATCTTTACCCACAACCCGTTCTCTATGCCGCAGGGCGGTATGCAGGCGCTACTTGAAAAGGATCCCTGCGATATTCTCGCCTACCAGTACGACATTGTCTGCAACGGCGTAGAGCTGTCCTCCGGCGCTGTCCGTAACCATGACCTCGATATCATGATCAAGGCATTTTCCATCGCGGGCTATACCGAGGACGACCTCAAAGAGAAATTCAGCTCTCTGTATAATGCGTTCCAGTACGGCGCGCCGCCTCACGCGGGCATGGCTCCCGGCGTTGACCGCATGATTATGCTGTTGACAGAAGAAGAGAATATCCGCGAGGTCATCGCGTTCCCGATGAACTCCAACGCGCAGGATGTTCTGCTCGGCGCACCCGGAGAGGTCAGCGAGCAGCAGCTACGCGAGGTTCATATTAAATTAAGATGATTCAGACTTCCCGTTGAGGGGAGATATTTACCCGAAAGGACGATACTATGGTAACACGAGAAGATATCGAAAACATCGCCCTGCTCTCTAAGCTGTTTGTCGATGAAAAAGACCTCGACAGCCTGACCGAAGAGATGCAGAAGATTGTGTCCTTTGCCGACACCATTAACAACGTGAATGTAGATACGGGAGAGTTTGACAACATCAACAATCTGTCCAACGTATTCCGTGCCGACGAGGTCAAGCCCTCGCTGCCGCCGGAAGAAATCCTGAAGAACGCCCCCGAGCAGGCGGAGGATCATTTCCTCGTCAGAAAGAGAGCGTGACTATGGGACAGATTAAACGCTTGCACGATATGCTCGTCAAGGGTGAAATCACCTGCACAGAGCTGACAAAAAAGTATCTGAAAGAAATCGAAAATTCTAATAAAGAATTAAACGCGTATATCACCGTCACGCCCGAAACGGCGCTGGCTCAGGCAAAGGCGGTTGACGAAAAAATCGCCCGCGGCGAAGAAATCGGTCTGCTCGAGGGTATTCCGATGACCCTCAAGGACAATATCTCCACCAAGGGTATCGCTACCACCTGCGCGTCAAAGATTCTCACGGGCTACAAGCCAATTTACGACGCGACTGTTTATGAGCTGCTGCAGAAAGAGGGCGTCGTCATGCTGGGCAAGACCAACATGGACGAGTTCGCGATGGGTTCATCCTGCGAGACCTCCTACTACGGCGGCGCGAAGAATCCCCACAACCTCGACCATGTGTCGGGCGGCTCGTCGGGCGGCGTTGCGTCCGCTGTCGGCGGCAACCTCGCCGTCTACGGACTCGGCTCCGATACCGGCGGCTCGATTCGCCAGCCCGCTTCCTTCTGCGGCATCGTCGGATTAAAGCCGACCTACGGCGCGGTATCGCGTTACGGCTTGATTGCCTATGCGTCGTCCTTTGACCAGATCGGGCCGATTACGCGCGACGTCGAGGACGCGGCGATCGTCTTTGACGCAATCGCAAAGTATGACGAGCGCGACAGTACCTCTCAGGGCAGCGAGCCGACCCTCCCGACCCTGTACGACGATATCAAGGGCAAGAAAATCGGTATTGCCAACCAATATTTGAACGGCGTTCGCGACGACGTAAAGGAAGCCGTACTCGCAGCGGCAAAATCGTATGAAGAGATGGGCGCCGAAATCATTTACTTTGATTTGCCCGAGCTGGATTTTGCCCTGCCGTGCTACTATATTCTCGCGATGGCGGAGGCTTCATCCAACCTCGGCCGCTATGACGGCATCCGTTATGGCTATAAGGCGGAGCATTACAACGGCACCCACGACATGATTTGCCGCACCCGCTCCGAGGGCTTCGGCAAAGAGGTTCAGCGCCGTATCCTGATGGGCACCTACGTCCTGTCCGCGGGCTACTATGACGCTTATTATAAGAAAGCCGTCAACCTCCGCGGCGCAATCGTCAAGGCGTTTGACCGCGCTTTTGAGAATTGCGACGTGATTCTCGCTCCGACCGCGCCGGTGACCGCATTCAAAAACGGTTACCTCTTCGGTGAAGAAACCGACCAGATTGAGCAGTATCTTTCCGATATCTGCACTGTTCCGGTCAATACCGCCGGACTGCCCGCCGTGTCAATTCCGTGCGGCGAGGACAGCGAGGGACTGCCGATCGGTATGCAGTTGATTGGTAAAAAATTCGACGAAAAAACCATCCTCAACCTCGCTTATCAGTATGAGGAAAAGGAAGATAAAATCAAAGAAACAAAGTGGGGTGTCAAGCTGTGAAATACGAACTGGTAGCGGGCTTTGAGACCCACGTTGAGCTGTCGACCGACACGAAGATTTTCTGCTCCTGCACCACTGAATTCGGCGGCGAACCGAACACCCATTGTTGTCCTGTCTGTATCGGTCTGCCCGGTACGCTCCCGAAGCTGAACGAAAAGGTCGTGGAGTACGCGATTATGGCGGGTCTTGCCACCAACTGCGAGATTGCCGAAATCGCCAAGATGGACAGAAAGAACTATTGCTATCCCGACTTGCCCAAGGCATATCAGATTTCCCAGTATGATAAGCCCCTGTGCGAGCACGGCTATATTCAGCTTTCCAACGGCAGACGCATCCGCATTCTGCGCATCCATATTGAGGAGGACGCGGGCAAGCTGATTCACAACCACGGCGACACCTACGTTGACTACAACCGCGGCGGCGTACCGCTGATTGAGATTGTCACCGAGCCGGATTTCCGCTCGATTGACGAGGCAAAGGAGTATGTTGAGCGCTTACAGCAGATCATGCGCTATATCGGCGTGTCCGACTGCCGTATGCAGGAGGGCTCGATGCGCTGTGACGTAAACATTTCCGTCCGGCCCGAAGGCTCCGAAAAGCTCGGCACACGTACCGAAATCAAGAACATGAACTCCATCACCAACATTGCCAAGGCAATGGAGTATGAATACGAGCGCCAGTGCGATTTGATAGAGAGCGGTGGAGCCGTTGTGCAGGAGACCCTGCGCTATGACGACGCGACGGGTACCACCTCGTCCATGCGCTCCAAGGAGGACGCGCACGATTACCGCTATTTCCGCGAGCCCGACCTCGTGACGATCCACGTGCCGCGCGAGAGGGTAGAGGAGATCAAATCACGCCTGCCCGAGCTTCCCGAGCAGAAGTTCGCCCGCTATACAGAGGAATATGAAATTCCAGAGAAGGACGCCGCCCTGCTGACAAAATACCGCAGTATTTCCGAGTATTTCGATCAGGCGATCGTGGGCTTGAAATCCCCGAAAACCGCGTCGAATTTCATCATCGGACAGATGTTCCGCCGCCTCGAAACCGAAGCGGATAAAGAGGCGTTCGGGGTCAAGACCTCCGCCGAGCAGTTAAATGAGCTGTGCAAGCTATTAGAGAGCGGAAAGCTCAAGAATAACCTCGCGAAAACCGCGCTCGAAAAAATGCTCGACAGCGGCGAGCCCGTCACTAAATTCGTTTCCGAATCCGATATGGCGGGACTGGACGACGCGACCCTCACCGAGTATTGCAAGAACGCAATCGCCGCAATGCCCGCGGCAGTCGCCGACTATCAAAGCGGCAAGGAAAAAGCGCTGATGGCAGTCCTCGGCAATGTCATGAAGCAAAGCCGAGGCAGAGCCGACGCCGCCGCCGTCACCGCAAAATTAAAAGAATTAATCGGTTGATTTCCAC
>CAJONB010000083.1 GCA_905235715.1 uncultured Ruminococcus sp.
ATGTGAGCCGCCTGCGCTCAGCCTGCGGTCAAGCTCGTAGGTGAAGTACAGGAAGCAAAGCTTTGAGTAGGAATATTTTTTGCGGTCGTCCGCAGTAGGATGCGCGAGATATTCTACGCCCTTCCACTCGATACCGCCCGGCGGATTGTGCATATCGCTCGTCACGTTCAGAATCCGCGCGTTGTTCGCCATCACGGGCATCAGCAGATTTGTCAGCAGAAAATGCCCTAAATAATTCGTGGCGAATACCAGCTCGAAGCCGTCCTCGGTCGTACCGCTCTGGCTCGGAGAAATTCCCGCGTTATTGATCAGCACGTCGACCTTCTCGCCGCTCTCTTTGATGCTTTCGGCAAACGCTCTTACCGAGGAGAGGGAGGAGGTGTCCAGCTTCATGGGAATCACGTTTTGGTTCTGCGTTTCATTGATGATTGCTTCCTGTGCGGCGCGGGCTTTCTGTAGGTTGCGGCAGGCGAGAATTACCTTGTACTGTGAATCCCTCGCTGTTTTTTTAGCTGTTTCAAAGCCAAGCCCCGAGTTGGCGCCCGTAATAATCACTGTTTTCATTTTATCACTCCGTTTTATTTATCGTATGTGTTTATTTGATATATAATGCCGCCCGGAATACGACGTTCGGGTGGTGGTTGTTGCCGGGCAGCGGGTCGCGAATCGCCGCGGGATAGTAATTGCCGGGGCAGGCTCCGCCCATCAGGTTATACCCGCCGCCGCGCATGACATAATTGCCCGAGCCGTACCGCTCCTGCGTCCATTCCCAGTTATTGCCCGCGAGGTCGTAGATGTTGTTGGCTTTCGCTTCCTCCCACATACCGGTCGTATTGCCGCGCGCACCCTCTGAGAAGGTATCGTTGGAATAGTTTCCCCAGCTTGTGCTGTCCGAGGTAATCTCCGATTTGATTTTACAACCGGAGTCAATCAGCCATTGCAGGGTCGTATCCCAGTTAGCGCCCCACGGGAAGAAGCCCTGTACGTCATCGTTGCCCTCATACATCTTTTGGCAGGCGATTGTGGCGTCCTGCGGAGAGAACTGTACCCATATACGTCCCTGTGTGCTGTCGGTAATGCGCTTGCTGACAGGAAGATTGTTTTCGCCCTGACTCGCTTCAAAACGCCCCATATAAAATCCGCCGTATTCTTCGACGCTTGCTTCCATTTCTTTGTAAGTGTCCAAATCCGTTTCGTCATAGTAGCCGGATAGGGAAGAGCCGCCCGAAAAATAGCTGCCGAAATTGCGCATTGTCAGCGGAGTTGCCGCAGTCGGAACCCATACAAATTCACTCCCGTCAGGCCCGGTAATGACCAGCCCCTGCGCAATCGTCTGTTCATCAGCCTTTGCCGAAACCGTAAACGCTGTGGGGATAACGGCGGAGTCGCCGTTACTGTCCGTATAGAGGCTTTTTACCACAGCCGTCTGACCTGCGGCGATTGCAGGCATTCCGTTCTGTATCTCCGAGGTCGCTTCCTCTGTCGCGGATTCATCCGGCAGCGGCGCTCCGATAGGATAAATTACCTCTAACGAAGCAAGATACCGTTGTATACAGGTCGCGTCTAAGATGCTGATGCTGTTGTCGCGGTCGGCGTCAGCCGCCCGCAGCGCGTCTCCATCCAGCTGAAGAAACTCTGCCAGATGTCTTTGTATCGCCGTAGCGTCTGTGATGGTAACGTCGTTGTCCCCATCGGCATCGCCCAATATAACTGCGCTGTCCGCTGTGACGGCGACTGCCGATTCAACGGCAATCGAGGCGGCGATAATCATTGTAACGATAAAAATAATTCCCTTTTTGTTTTTCATGCCGGGTACACCTCACTTAAAATTCAGTTTTTTAATGATATTAAAAACGTTTTATGTTCATAGCAAACTATGTATTTGACTGATAAAAAAGCCGGCGTCAGCCGTCAGCCATTTTCCCGAGAAGCGTTTTGAGCAGTTCTTTTTCCGCTTCCGTCAGTTGATGGGTGAATTGTTCCTCCAGCTCATCGCCGATTTGCAGGATTTCATCCTCCATCTCATGAACCTTTTGTGTGACGCGGAGCACCTTGCTGCGTTTATCCTCGGGATTCGCGACGCGCTCGATCAGCCCCTTTTTCTCCAGATTCTGAATGATTCCCGTCACCGTGGGATTTGACATAGAAAAGTAATTTTCAATATCAATTTGCCTGACCGAGAACTCCGGCTCGCTCATAATCACCTTCAACACCTTGAACTGGCTTGCCGTCAGGCCGTACTGCGATAGCACCTTATTGGCGAGCTTGTCGAATTCCTGTCCGAGCTGCTTAATCATAATCGCGATACTATCCTTCAAATTCATCACCTTTGACTCTGATTTTCTTTATAATAACATAGCTTCCTATGCTTGTCAATATAAATAGCTAGCTATGTAAATATTTTTTATTTCAAATACGGAGCAACTCCAATCTGCTCCGTAGGGCGGCTCAGGCGAAAACACTTCATCATAACAGGAACGTCGTTGTGTTCGCAGGGGAAGTGCTTATCTATTGCAAAAATCTATTTGATATGCTATTATAAAACATAAAATATTATGAAAGCAAAGGTGGTATTATGATGAAAAAACTGATAACGATACTTTGTGCGGCAGCGCTGCTCACGACGGCATTGATTCCGGCGGCATCTGCAGCGGAGCATCAACAAGCTCCTCTCTCCGCTGCCGGTTCTGCGACAACCGGAAGCGACAGCCCTGAGACGGATGACAACACACTTTCTGCTGTCGGACAGCAGAACGAAGCGAATCCGCCTCTGGCAAGCGGCAAGCTGACCAAGAAGCAGGTGGGACTGCTCTCGGGAACTGACGATGAGGTATCTACCCAGGAAACCAAGACGCTTTGGTTCACACCCGACTATGAGAACATTCCCTTTGTCGATGCTGATTACATGCTGGAGGAAATCAAAACAGGGCTTGTCAAGCAAGAATTGACCGTTGCGCCTTCCGCCGACGGCTCTGTCGTTACCTTTACCGCAAAGTACGGTGTGAAAGCGGTTCTGGACAGCAGCAAAAAGACCATCACCTTCCCGGACTATGATCTTTTCACCGCCAACGGCGATGTGAATGTGCCCAATCTGCTGGGCAATACCGTAGACGTCAGCGAAAATAAAGAACAGCTGATGAAGCTCCTCCCGCGTTCGAAGTACTCATCCGGCGCGGAGAAGGTGTTCAAGCTGAGCGACTATGATATTCCGGTGCTCTTTGAGGACGGCAAGCTCTACATCCCGATGACCACCTTCTATGACATCTTTATTCTGCCGCACGGCCGCAGCAATCTTGTTTATAACGGAAAGAATCTTTTCGAGACTGCAACCGACGCGTTTTTCGATGAATCAGGCAAAATGAACGCGCTGGGTAAGGCGTATTTCAATACCGATAAAACTGCTGTACCCGAAGTGCTGACCAACTTCAATTACCATGAGCTCTGTCTGATGATGGATACTAACTACGGCTTGAAGCATACGCACGGAATCACCACATTCGACGCCTATTTCACACAGACAGGTCTGAAAAAGGAACTGCTCTCGCGTGACGCGACCCGGATGGAAATCGCGATGAAGTCGCTGGTTACCCGCTTTATCGCCGATATCCATACGCGCTATTATACCCCGTCACCGTATTTTGATTACGAAAACAAAAAGGATTTGCTCAATGATCCGAGCCTTGACAGCACCAATTATAACAGTCGCCGTACCACCTTTGATACGACTCCCAATGTCCGTACAAAGAACATGGGAGAGGTTAAGATGTTCCAGAAAATCGGCGATACCCTGTTTGTTACCTTTGACGCAATCAGTATGCTGGAGTCCGGCTCAAGCTACTATGATCCCTTTGTCAGAAAAAGACTATATACCGAAGGGAATTTGGCTTCGGATAATGTAGCGCTGTTCTCTTATCTGCAGACGGAGCTGGACGGGGAATTCAAGGGCGTCAAAAACATTGTCATCGACATTTCCTGTAACAGCGGAGGCTATGTTCCCGCTATCTGTTATCTGCTCGACACAATCATCGGCAAATCGGATATTGAAATCTACAGAGAAAGCACGGGCTCTCTGCAAAACTACGCCGTCGACTGCGATTTGAACCTCGACGGAAAGATTGACAGCAATGATAAGAGCCTGCGTGAACGCGGAATGAATATCTCGGTCATCACCTCCGACCGCACCTTCTCCGCGGCAAACGCGCTGGCGTGCTACCTCAAGTATCTCGACAGGGATGTTCTGATATTGGGTCAGACCTCCGGCGGCGGCTCCTGTATTGTTTCCGACGCGGTAACGGCTGCCGGAACCTCTTTCCGGATTTCAAGCCCCAAAGCCTTTGTCACCCGCCAGAACGGTAAGATTACCGATCTTGAGGATGGCGTCAGACCGGATATCGCCCTCTCGACGACCCGTATGTATGACAGAGAATATATCACCGAGCTGGTTGATAAGTACTTCAAGACCGAGTCGAAGCCGGCTGTGACTGCGCTCCTCGGCGATGTTGACGGCGACGGAAGGGTCTCGGTTCTCGACGCAACCTATACACAAAGAGACCTTGCGGGCACAGCGATTCCTTTTAAGCTCAATGCAAAGGTTGCGGATACGGATAAGGACGGCACAGTCACCGTGTTAGACGCAACCTTCAGTCAGCGCTGGCTGGCAGGCTTGAAATCCAATGATGATATCGGAAAAGCAATATCATAAAGCTTTATGGAAAATGCACCGCATAGGGATAAGTCAATACTGCAGCTGCTGCAGCGGAGCATATCTGTAACAAATTCATCGATACGGTATAACATAACGGCTGATGTAATCGTAAGATTGCATCAGCCGTGAGCTTGTCGAAAAACATTTCAAATTGTCATCCTGAACGAAGTGAAGGATCTTAAAACGCTGCTGCTATCAGATTCTTCGGTTCCTACGCCTGCGGCGTATCCGCTCAGAATGACACTTTTTTTACAGTCTATAAAATATTAACGCTTCACAAACGTATAATTCTAATATGTAAATATAATTGAGCTATCGTATGATATTCTATAATAGAATATATATATAGTTTAGAGAAAGGGCTTGACACGGATGACGGCAAGAGCGATAATGCTATACGCACGCAAGCAAGCACGCACAGCACAGCGGATAACTGCGCTTTCTTTCGTGCGCCCTTTCAGCAGAATACCCCTTATCAACTGACACAGACGCAGTGTATAACTTCGTCTGTTTTTTGTTTTGTTAACTGTTTGTTGTACTTCCTGCCAAATAAAAGAAACCGCCTGCATAAGCAAGCGGTTGGTTGAAATTAATTTAACTGACTTGAAATCCATTCAGGACTACGTTTTGCGTAAATAATTCTAATTATCACAATTGTTGATTGAATACTGTCGGGTGAGTAGTAAAGAGAATAATTACCGATAGGTACTTTTCTTATGTTTTCAGTTGCTAAAAACTCATTCTCTACAATAGAGCCTGATTTCGGAAATTCAACCAATTGTGAGATAGTTGTCTCAAAGCTGTCAAAAAAGGACAAAGCTGCTGTCGGATTGTCGAGCTCTGTGGAAATATAGGATAGTATTTCATCTAAATCCGCTTTTGCGGCGTCGGTAAAGCGATAATCAAATGCCATATTTCAATCTCATTTCTTCCATTACCGCCTTACCGTCACTCAGCCTTCCTTCTTCAAGGTCGGAAATACCTTTTTTTAAAGCCGTAGCTTCATAAAGCTTATTCATTGTTTTTTGAAAATACTCTATGTCCATTACAACAAGTCTTCCGTATCCGTTTTTGGTAACGAAAACAGGGCCGTTTTCCATTGAACACAGGTTCTCAATTTTTACCGTGTCTTTTAAATCTCTCATCGGCACAATTTGCATATAAAATACCTCCTTCTTAGTTTCTGTCTATATTATATACTATATTTAGCCACAAATCAAGAGGGTTTCGATATTTGATTGTAAACTGTGCTTGCAGACGCAGGCGGTTTGAGTTTCAAAAAATATAATAGTATTGTTAACAATTTGCTCGGTTTGTTTGGCATATTCAAATGGAAAATGTAAAATGGAAAATGGAAAATTTCGGGTCGCTTCGCTCCGAATTTATAATGCTGCGTGTGGGTTACAAGCCACGGCAATACAAATCGGGTGCGGGTGCCCC
>CAJONB010000084.1 GCA_905235715.1 uncultured Ruminococcus sp.
TCCGGTCTTGTTGTTGTGCCTTCATTACAAAAATACAGCCGAGATTCTCATCTCGACTGTATTCCCATACTTTATTATTTCCTTATCTTAATGATATTGTCCGGAGAAGGCTCTTTTCTGAAAGAAGGTTTATTGAATCGGTTGGTCAATCGGTTCGCTGACGTCCAGCTCTGCGAGATAGCGCTGGATTTTTGTCGCGTCGATAATATCTACGCCGTCGCCGCTGACGTCGGCGGCAGTCAAGTCGATTTCATCCTTCGGGATAAGCTCGGCCAAGAAGCGCTGGATGTGGGTCGCGTCGAGGATGGTAACCGAGCCATCTCCGTCCGCGTCGCCCAGCAGGCGTGCGGTTCTTGTACCCTCGACAACGATGTAGTTGAGGGCGATCTCGCCGCCGGAGGGCTTTTCGGAGGTATCGCCGCCGCTGACGGTGGTCATGGAAACGGGTACCAGACGCAGCGTCAGGCTGTCCTTATCTGCCGTGTATGCGGGCAGGGACTTGCCGTCGATATAGGCGGTCATAAGCTTGCGCGATGCGGCGGTGATGGTCAGCTCGTCGCCGGTATCGGTGAAGTTAACGCCGTCGGTGCTGTATTGCAGCTTCCATGTCGCGGGCGCTTTATTGGAGCCTGCGAGATACATGGTCAGCTTGATACCGGTATAGCCCTTGGTGGAAACATTGAGCTGAATGTACGGCGTACCCCAGAGGTTATTTTTGCCCGCCGCCATGATGGGCGTCATGGAATTGTCGGTGGGACCGTATTCGGGAGCGCTCCATTCGAGCGCGCGGAGGTTTTCGCCGTCAATGCTCGCGGTGAGCGTGCCCTTACCCTTGGTCGCGGCATAGCCGTCGGATTTGCCGTATTCGGTGAGCTTCTCGCCCTCGACCTTGCCGGCGTCGTCAAAGACCCATGCGGCGATTGCCTTGCTCAGATCAAGCGCGGGAGCGGGATAAGGCGTGACGGAAGGCTCCGGCTCGGTCGGCGCCTCGGTGGGAGCTTCTGTCGGAGGAACGACGGGAGCCTCGGGCTTGTAGTTCGCGATATACTGCGAGCTGATCCACGCCGCGCGCGAGGTCGTCCAATCCATCATATAGTCAAACTGACCGTCGTAGGTATACTGGTCGTAGGAGGTCGCGCGGCTGTCCTGCGTGAGGCTCACGCCCGTAACCTGACCGTACTGATTTTTGGTATAGGTCGCGTGATACTGACGGACGGAGCTGTGGTCGGCAATCCAACTCGTGTTGGTAATCATTGTCCAGACCTTGTAGTTCATTGCGGCGGAATCGCGCAGGATACCGGCGTAAACGTCGCCGGAATAAAGCTCGCCTGTGCTGATATTCTTTGAGGCGAGGGTATCAATTGCGGGGAGGAAGTCCTCAAACCATACCGAGTAAACAGTGTTCATCAGAACAGAGTCCTTCGCGGCGGCGGCGAGGAAGTTCGTGCCGCCGTAGCCGCCCTTAATGGTGGAGAACCATCCCGAGGGCAGGGTATAGTCGGAGCAGCCCATGCGTCTGAGGTCGCTTTCAACGCCGTTTGCGTTGCCGAGCGAGTTGTCGTAGTCCCATACGGGAGAAGCGAAGAATTTATATTTGCCGTTTGCGTCGGGCTTGTAGGTAAGGAAGAAGGACGACGCACCGCTGTCCCAGTTTTTGCCCAGCTCGTTAATCAGATAGACCTTAGCGAGAGAATCGAGGTCGATATAATCGTCGAGGTCGGACGCGTTGGAGGTCAGCTTGGAGAACATCGCGTTGAATTTATTTTTGATATAACCGCGGACAGACGCGATGTTCGCGTCGCCCGACTCCAGCTCGGGGGATTTTACGGTGACGTTGCCGCAGTTCTGGACGGTGAAATGGAAGTCGTCCTCGGCGGGGTTGGGGTCAAGCTCGATGACAAAGGAGAAATCGGATTTTACGCCGCCTGTTTCGGGGTTGAGATAATCCTCTCCGTCGATGTCGGGCATGAGGGAATTTTTGCCGACTTCGATCTTCTGGCACATCTGATAGGTGCCCTGATATTTGCCGTTGGTATACAGGTCGATAAAGCGGCTGTCGGAGGCGTAGGGTACGCCTACCGCGTCGGACATATCATAGAGGATACGGTTGCGTGCCATCGCGGCGTCCTGGAAGTTGGAAATCAGGGAGAATTTTTTGCACTTTTCCATGCCCGCAAGCTCAATGTTGTCGGTAAAGGTGACGTTGAAGCCCTTTTTGTCGGCATTCCACGAGGTATTGCCGCGACCCTTCATCTTCTTGACGGGGGTATTGGTGATCGTGCCGTCGGGGGTCGTGACCGCGCCCGAAGCGGCTACGGAGTTGGCTTTGTTATCCTGCAGATAGGTAAAGAAATCCATGCCGTCGAAGTCCTCGACATTGTTGACGAAGAGCGAAGCCTCGGCGGACGAGAACATGAAGCGTACCGTGCGGGTGACAGAGCCGCAGCGGAAGGCATAGTCGGTGTTGGCGGCAGCCTTGAACGCAACGGCGCTCTGTGCGGGGATAGACGCAGAGCCGAGGGTCGCGCTCCCGGTATAAGCGTTGTAGACCTCGACGGTATCGCCCGCCTTGGCGGACGAGGGCATGAAGAAGTAGTAGGTATCGTCAACTCTGTACCACTTGACCCATGCCTCGGTATCCTCGCCGCTTGCGGCGTGGGCAAAGAGTGCGTCGGAGGTTTCCGCAGTAAAGCTGCGCTCGCCGGCAGGCGCAGAGGTTTCAGCGGTCGCGGGCTGTACTCCGGCGGACGAGGTTAAATAACCGGTGTCTGACCAGTCGGTGACTACGGCGGTATCCTGTCCCTTTGCGTAATCGGCGGCGGTGATTGCTACCGTTTCATTCCAGAGCTTTTCGCTGTTGCCGCGCCAGAAGCGCATCACCTCCGCACCTGTGGTCGCGGCGGTGAACGTGTATTTGTACGCGCTCTTTTCGCTGTCGTAGGTTACGCCCTGAACGGGGCTGTACTTTGACTTGTCTGCGTCGGCGATAATAATGGAAGTGTTATTATTATCTGCTCTTGACGCGGTTGTAAAGTTGACATACAGGGTGGCGTTATCCGCCCAGTTGGAGGGATTTTGCACTTTAAAATACACAACGTCGCCTTCCTTGAACACATCCGCGGCGGCGGTGGTCAGGGAAAAGACGGTTGCGGCTGAAAGCATTATCAAAAGCGCAAGGGTCAGGGACAATAGCTTTTTCATAAATATACTCCTTTTTGATAACGATGCGGAATTTTTTGCTACGCTATCATTGTATAATAAATAACAATAGATTGCTAGAAGGATAATTCACAAAAAATCAGGTATTTTTTGACATTTCTGACAATTTGCCCAAAAAGCAAGGATAAAAAAGGGAAAGTCCGATAAGGAAAGGACAATTCAATATCGGTTGCAAAAAATCCGCGTTTGTACTATACTGTTCTTGTCATCAAAATTCAACATGAAAGCGTAACGCCATGAAAATATACAACAGCATTGATGAATTTGCGAAAACAGGATATGAAAGTCACGTCGCCTTGGGCTTTTTTGACGGCGTACATCACGGCCACCGCGCGGTCATCCGCGACTGCACCGTCGAAAAAGGCAATTGCCGGTCCGTAGTGCTGACCTTTTCGGAAAGTCCCGCGCGGCTGCTCGGGAATACCGGTGTGCGCCTGATTACCGGTAATAATAAAAAGGCGGAGCTGATTGCGGCGCTGGGTGTTGACGCGCTGATTTTCGCCGACTTCATGCAAATCAAGGATTTGAGCGCGGAGGAATTTGTCAGCGAGGTGTTGGCAAAGCGGCTGCGGGCGAAAAAGGTCTGCTGCGGAAGCAACTACCGCTTCGGGAAAAACGGCGCGGGCGACGCTGACGCGCTCAAAAAATTATGCGCTGAAAGAGGAATCGCGGTATCGGTCGCCGGCACGGTCGACTGTGACGGCAGGACGGTTTCGTCCTCCGCTGTCCGCGCGCTGCTCCAAGACGGAGATATTCCCGCGGTGAACAGGATGCTCGGTTATGCCTATACCATCGGCGGGCGTATTGACAGCGGCAACCATTTTGGGACAAAAATGGGCTTTCCGACCGTGAATCTTCCGATCGGCGAGGGGCTTGCCGTCCCGCGCTACGGAGTCTACGCCGCATGGATTACTGTCGGCGGCAGGCGCTATCGCGGCGCGACCAATATCGGCGTTCACCCGACGGTCGGCGAGAATCCCCGCCCCCTGTGCGAGAGCTTTTTGCTTGATTTTGAAGGCAATATATACGGTGAGGAAGCAATCTGCGAGCCGGTGCGGTTCATCCGTCCCGAAAAGGAATTTGCCTCTGTTGACGAGTTGACTGCGCAGGTCGGCAGAGATATTGAAAAAATAAAAGAAATATTGAAATAAAAAACTCCGCAAGCCTTACTTGATACAGCTTGCGGAGTCAATTTTTGTGCTAATACTAAACTCAAATAAAAGGTAGACAATCTTAACGGTCTGATTTCCGCAAAACTTCGTTGTCGGACTTGACAGGCGCCAGCCTGCCTGCGTCCTTCGCCTCGTCTTGCGAAAATCATCCTCGTTAATCTAAGTCCACTTTTTAATTGAGAGAATCACATTGTTGAATCGTCGTCGGGGAATACGTCGGGGTCCTCAAAGTCAAACTCGGTCGGTGCTTCGCTTTCCGCGACGGCAGTCGCGTCCGGAAGAGAGCTGACATCCGGCTTTTTTGTGATAACGCTTTTCGCCTTTGCGGTAATGCGCTCGGCAACCGGCAGGAGGCGCTTTTTCTGCCAAACGGCGAGAATCATCAAAATGAAGATGAACAGTCCGAGCAGCGAAATCACGATTCCCGCCTTGAAGCCCTCGGGAGAGTATTTCAGGTCGATGGTATGCTCGCCCGCGCTGAGCTTAAACGCCAGCATTGCGTCGCCGACGGGAGTAATCTCAACCTCTTCTCCGTCAACGTAAGCGCGCCAACCGGCGACGTAGGGGATGGATGTGTAGAAGAGTCCGTCCTCGACAGCGTTGATGGTGCCGGAGAGCTGTGTGCCCGATACGGCAGTCGCGTCGAGCGTGGAGCGCGAGAACTGCTGATATGCCTTTTGGAACAGCTCCTCGTCGAGCATGACAAGGTTGCAGGTGAAGGTGCCGGAGGTATTGTCAGAGATTTTGGCTTCCGCACAGACCTGATCGCCTGCCTTGACGTCGCCGATCATCATAATCAGCGGACGCTTCGTGCCGAAATGACCTTTATAAGAATCGTTGACGTACAGGTTCACATCCTCAACGCTGTAGCCTTCGACATACGCGAGCGCCGTGCCGTCGTGCTCGGCAGTGGCGGTGAGCTTGTAGGATGAGCTTTTATTCTGGGCGCTGTAGGAGAATTTGTTGTCCTGTGCCGGTGTGACGTCGCCCGTATCGGAGGTGCAGGAGGTGACCTTCAACGGTTCATAGAGGTCTTGGTCAATACCCGTCGCAAGCCGGAAGAACTGATTCTGGTTATCGATAGGATTATCGCTGACGGGGATATAATCGGTGGTGAATTGGGTATTGGCAACCTTGTTGATAAAGCCCACAGGGTCGTTCGCTTTATATTTCAGCAGATCCTCGTTGACCATGAAGCCCATCGGCAGATAGTAGCGGTTCTGCATGACGATCGCGGGAGTGGACGAATTCTGCGCCGCCTCCGCGACGTAGATTTTGTCATAGTGGGTCGTGTCGGCATAAATGCCGTAGTAGGGATCGATCAGGTACTTGATGTTCAGCATCATGTCGGTGAACGGCGAGCTTTGCATATAGGTGTAGCGGTTCGATGCAATCCAGCCGCAGATACCGAATTTTTCCATATAGTTGGTAATCGGCATATTGACCATGGAGTTGAACATGGACACGCCGTTAATGCCCAGAAGCGCGTTATCGTTGAGGGTGTGGTAGCGGGTGACCTCGGCGCGGGCAAGATCGACATTGTCCTTTTCCAGCTCGCGGACATACGCGGCGGCGTCGGCAGAGCTTGTCGTGCCCAGAGGATAGGTGGTCGCGTCGGTGACGGATACGGTGCGCACGCCCGTAGAGGCGGAGAAAATGCCCTCAAGCAGCGCCATCAGCACCAGTACGATGGAAAGGACGGATTTGAGCATTATGTTGTTCGCGTTCAGCCGCGACATCAGCAGAATCGCGACGGCAACCATGATAATCACAAAGACTACCGCAAATACGACAGGCAGGCTGTCGACAGATTTTGTCACAGCGGAGCCGTCGATGACCTCGGAATTCGACGTGCCCTTGAGCGCGGCGGTGTCGAGCTTGCTGTAAAGATTCAGAACGAACACGAGCGTTGCGATACCGATTGCCGTTGCGCCGACGGCGACAGCCAGCCGCGGGATCCGCTCGCGCAGCGTGTACAGCAGAATCCACGCCGCCAGAATCATGCCGATCCATCCCGAAAGGGCGATCGGGTCAATCTCGGGCTGACCCTCCTCTACTGCCTTGAATACGGAGGACAGATTGACGTTCGCTTCCTTAAAGTAGATGCCGGCGATAAACAGGTAAACGAAAAATCCCGCTATCGCCCCAATCACCGAGGCAAGCTTGATATAATCAATATACATGAATACCCGGAACGCCATGTAAATCAGCAGGAACGACCAAAGGAATGAAAAGCGGTACGGCAGCATATTCGGGAAGTGGAAGCCGTGCCAGATATAGTCGAGCTGACGGACAACAAAGCTCAGCAGGAAGAACAGGAGCATAAAGCCGCAGAAAGCGCGTTCGCGGCGTTTGATTTTTGAGCAGAAGAAGAACAGGATAGCGAGAAAGACAGTGATAACGCCTGTGTAAACGTTCGGCAAGCCTTCCTTTGTTGTCGGCTGGAGAAAGGCGACAGAGTTGGAAATCGTCTTGCAGATACCCTCCAACACGCCCGCAAAGTCGGGGGTAGAGCCGATATTAACGGCGAATTTTTCGGGGAAGGAGTTAGAGGAGGAATAGGCGTGACCGAGCGCGAAATACGCGGGCAGGGTCAGGACGGCTGTCATCATGATCGCTACGATAGAGCAGCCCGCCATCTTGAAGAAGTCTTTTATCAGCTTTTTGAAGCCTGTCGCCTCGACGATGGAATAGCCGATTGCCAGAATCAGTACCGCCGCGCAGATAAACAGACCGATATAGTAGTTGGCGAGAATCGACAGCGCGAGCGAGATGATATAGAGCTTGAACTTGCCGTCCCTGAGCAGGGCGAACGCCCCCGCGAGGACAAGCGGCAGCAGCGCGACCGAATCCAGCCAGATAATATTCCAGTAGTAGCCCATGATAAAGGCGCACAGGGCGTACATAATGCCGAAGGCGGTGATGGAGATATCCTTGCGCTTAAAGGTGATGCGGATAAACAGCGCGTAGAACATACCGGCACAGCCGATTTTCACGCACGTGATGACGTACAGGAATTCCCTGAGCCTGTCGGCGGGGACAAGCACGGAGAAGAAGTTCAGGGGGCTTGCCAGATAATAGGCGAACAACGCGACATAGTTTGTGCCGCCGCCCGACGTCCATGACCACAAGAGCGATTCGCCCGACTTGAGCTTCGACTGATAGTCCACGAGGAACGGATAGTACTGGTGCCACAAATCGGTGACGAGGATCTGCTTGTCGCCGTAGGGCGAAACGCCCGCGACCTTGAAGGCAGTGAACATCAGCAGAAACGGAATCAAAAACGCCAGAAAGATATAGAAGATGTAGGAATACTTTTCCAAAAAGGACTGCTTATGGAGCATCGGCGGCGTATAACGCGGCTTCTTCAGCATATCCTTGAAAAAGCCGCCTGCAACCGGGCGGCGTGAGCCCTTAGCGGTTTGGTCGGTAACAGCAGACATAGAATGAATCTCCTAACAGAAAAATGGTTGACATAAATATTCAATATAATATTACCATGAAAGTGCGCCGAGGTAAACAGAAAATTCAGAAATTATAAAAATTTTTTCAAATTCATTTACTTATGTGTCTATATTTGTTATAATAACTATATCTGGGACTTGAAATTTGCCCCGGTACAGGATAGAGGTGTGGATATTGAAGCTGATTGATATTATCGTACCCTGCTATAACGAGGAGGAGGTACTGCCCCTCTTTATTGAAGAAACCAACAAGGTAATCGCGACGATTCCCGAATATGACTTCCGCTATATTTTTGTCGACGACGGCTCTAAGGACAGAACCCTTGAGGTCATGCGCGAGCTGGCGGCGAAATTCGATAACGTAAAATACATCTCCTTCTCCCGCAATTTCGGCAAGGAAAGCGCAATGTACGCGGGACTGGAAAACTCCACCGGCGACTACGTTATTGTCATGGACGCGGATTTGCAGCACCCGCCCGCAATGTTCCCGAAGATGATAGCGGGAATCGAGGAGGGCTATGACTGCTGTGCGCTGTACCGCGCAAAGCAAAAGGGCGAGAGTAAGCTCCGTCAGCTGATTTCAAAGATGTTCTTCTCATTCCAGAACAAAATCAGCGACGTCAAAATGCCCGACGGCGCGGTGGACTACCGCATTATGACCCGACAGATGGTCGATTCCATTGTCCGGCTGTGCGAAAAGCAGCGCTTTTCAAAGGGTTTGTTCTGCTGGGTCGGCTACAAAACCAAGTGGATTGAGTACCAGAACGTCGAGCGTACCGTCGGAAAGACAAAATGGAGCTTCTGGGGCTTGTTCAAATACGCCCTCGACGGTATTACGAGCTTTTCGGTTACGCCCCTGCGGTGTATCGCGGTGCTGGGCTTTGTGATTTCGGCGCTTGCGTTTATATGGATAATCATTACGTTGATTCAGACGCTGATTATGGGCATTGACGTGCCCGGCTACGTCACCACACTCTGCGCGGTGCTGTTCATGGGCGGCATTATCGAGATGTCGGTCGGCGTGCTCGGCGAGTATATCGGCAGAATCTATATCGAGGCAAAGGACAGACCGATTTATATCGCGGCAGAAACAAATCTGGATGATGAAAACAGTGAGAGCTTACAGGCTTGAACAATCCGGAATACAGAGGTAAGGTATGGAAAAAATCAAAGCACTGTTAATCAAATATAAAGAGCTTATCTTGTACGTCATCTTCGGCGTGCTGACGACGCTGGTCAACTGGGTGACCTATGCGCTGATTGAGCCGCCGCTCAAGGATGCGATACAGGGCGACGGGACGATATTCTCGCTGTTCGGCATGAACATCACCTACACGACCTTTGCAATATTTATCGCGAACTTTATCGCGTGGGTCGCGGGCGTGGCGTTCGCCTTTGTCACCAACAAGATTTGGGTGTTTGAGTCCAAGTCGTGGAAGCCGTCCGTCGCGCTCAAGGAGCTGTGGATGTTTGTCGCGGCACGTTTGCTTACCGGCGTGATTGAATGGGTCGGCGTACCGCTGCTGACGGCGATGGGTCTGGATCAGGAGATCGTCCTCTTCGGTAAGACAATCGAGGGCTTCATCGCCAAGATTATTGTCAGCGTCATCGTCATTATCCTCAACTACGTGTTCTCAAAGCTGTTTATCTTCAAGGATAAGGATAAAGAGAAAAAAGAACCGTAATAGCTATTGAAAAGGGGGCTGTCGCACTAAGAAATGCGACAGCCCCCTTTTTCATACAGCCTACAGGCTGTCGGGGATTTTGTTGTCGTTGATAGCGAGAATATCCTTTTGCAGGGAGCTGACGTATGTTTTGGAAACCGAGCCAATCAGAACGCCGTTGAGCGCGACGGGACAGGTCTGACTGCCCGTATCGTATATCGCGATCGTGTCGTCCGCGCGTCCTGTGGTGTAGCTGACCTGCCACTGATAGATTATGTTATTGCCCGATTCGGTGACGCTGCCGAGGTTCTTCATGCCGTTGAAATTCTGGAAGAAGATAAGGAAGCTGTCCGTGGGAATCCGCTTGCCGCCGAGCTTGGCAGCGGTAGTCGTCTGTTCCTCGGTGTCGCCGTTATCATTTTCAACGGATTTGGTGGTTGTTGTGACGTCCAGCGAATAGCTCTTGCCGTTTGAGCGGACGTCAATATGTGATACCGCCGACAGATTCAGCTCGATAACGGTTTTCGGCAGGAGCCGGTCGAGGTTGGTGGTTGCCCAGCCCAGCGCGTCGACGCGGATGGTGTAGATAATTCCCTTGTCGGGATTGTAGAGATTTGTCAGCCCGTCGTCCGCGGGAGCGGAGCAGGAAAGGTTGATTTCGGTATCGGGATAGCTCGCGTGTACCCTTGCGTAGGGCTTGTCGAGTCCGAAGGAGCTGAGCTGATTGTCGCTCGGATTCACGCAGACAACGCTCTCGGCGTAAAGGTCGCGGATAGTGCCCGAAACGTCGTTGCCCTCGTAGTTATCGGCGAACATTTCGTAGGGTGCGGTCAGGCGGTAGTAGGACTTGACCGCTTCGTCGGAGTTGGGAACAATGGTAATCGGGTCGGGATAACGTGTACCGCTCAGCTCAATTACGGAGAAGGCGCTGTCGTCGACCGATTCCGCCGCGGGAGTGACGTCAAGGCTGACAAACCCCAGTATGCTGTAGAGGAAGGCGTCAACCGCGTCGTCACTGACGAGGAAGATATCGTCGGTGTTGCCGAGGGTGACG
>CAJONB010000085.1 GCA_905235715.1 uncultured Ruminococcus sp.
GATGGAAGCTGCCTCCGAGGTCGGCGTTAACCTCAAGCAGGGCTACAACGGCGACCTGACCTCTAAGCAGGCCGGTTCTATCGGCGGTCAGATGGTCAAGAAAATGATCGAATCCTACGAGAAGAACATGAAGTAAGAAGCCCTTACGAGCCAAGCCGCCGGTAGAAGTTCTGCCGGCGGTTTTTGGCATGATACAGGCGTAGGGACGGGCTTTGTGAAGGTGCAGGGGCGGGTGTTTCAGGAGCAATAGTCCTCGATAAACTGTTTTAATTCTTTTTCAGAAAATAATTCAATTCCCTCCCGCAGACGTATACGGTCGGTTTTCGGCAGCTGGCTGACCCTTATATCCGTTTTCATCAGGAGTACTTCACCCTCATAAATCACGATTCTGTCATTCTCGGCGCGCGCGGTGAACGGCGCTGAGCTGTCGCCCGGCTCTATATTTTTGCTTGCCGCGACAGGCGACTGTGCGCTCGGTACCAAAGCCGCGGACAGAATCACATATACCAGCAATATCGCGCCCGTAATCCCAATTAATTTTTTCACATTCTTCACCTCAATATTAGATTGGCGCGTTATTTAGATATTATACCTATTTTTTACGGCAGTTTGTTATGAAAAATCTCCGTTATTTTGGAAAAAGTAGTTTATTTTTCTTTGGAAAAGTGGTATAATGCTTTATATATGTGTAACTGAGAGTAATTTTACCGTTTCACAAATGACAGGAGGTCGGAAAATGAGAAAAACCGACATCAGTAAATATACCGATAAAATCGACGTCCAGCCAAAAAATCCGTCGGCAGTCAAAACCTTTTTCGGCGGGGTCTGGCGCATCATCGCGACCGTTCTGCTGATTGGCGCGGTAGCGGGATTGATCGTCGGCATTTCCATCGGTATCTTTATCTTCAACCTCGCCAACGAGCCGACAGGTATCGACCTGACGGCGCGCTCGCTGAACCAAAGCTCCTTTATCTATGTCGCCGACCCCGAGACGGGCGAATTCGGCAAGGAGCCGTACCAGACGCTCTACGGCACCGAGAACCGTATCTGGGTCAACCTCTACGACAAGGATAAGGTGTATGAAGAGGATGAAAAGTACATCCCGCAGGCGATGGTCGACGCAATCGTCGCAATCGAGGACAAGCGTTTTTACGAGCATAACGGCGTTGACTGGAAGCGTACAGGCTCGGCAGTGCTGGCGCTGGTGTCCGGCTCGAACAACTACGGCGGCTCGACCCTGACCCAACAGCTCGTCAAGAACCTGACCGACGACAGCGAGGTATCGCTGACCCGTAAGCTGCGCGAAATCTTCCGCGCGCTGAATATCGAGAAGGAATACAACAAGGATCAAATCGTCGAGGCATATCTGAACGTCGTCAACTTCGGCAACAACTGCCAGGGTGTTGAGGCGGCGTCCGAGCTGTACTTTGACAAGCCCATCAACGAATGCTCCGTCTGCGAGTGTGCGGCAATCGCGGGTATCACCCAGAACCCCTCGCAGTGGAATCCGCTGATTTATCCCGAGAATAACGAGTACCGCCGCAGAACCGTTCTTCGTGAAATGCGCGACCAGGATATGCTGACCGAGCAGGAATTTCAGGACGCGCTGGCAGAATCCGACAGGCTGGAGTTTGTCGGCTTTACCGGCAATGAGGACGAGGACGAGGACGAATCCGACAACAAGGTACAGAATTGGTACATCAACCAGATGTACTACGACCTCTGCCGCGATCTTGCGAAATACTACGATATCAGCGAGGCTGCCGCTTCGACCAAGCTCTATACCGAGGGCTTGAAAATCTACTGCGCGATGGATGTGAACGCGCAGAATATGATAGAGCAGGAAGCGCTGAAATTCAATAACGATTACGACTATGACCTGCAAATCGGTATGACGATGGTCGGCTTTGACGGCAGGGTGATCGCGACGGTCGGCTCCTCACAGGAGAAAGAAGGCCCGCTCGACTGGGATCGCGCGTCACAGTCCGTCCTGCAGCCCGGTTCGTCCATCAAGGCGGTCATCCCCTACCCCATGGCGGTTGACGCGGGTATTTATAACTACTCGTCCGTCGTCACCGACCAACCGATCGAGAAATGGAAATCCGACGGCTACGGCGGCTGGGTCGCCGGCCCGCCGAACGCCTACTCGGGCTACTTCAACTACATGACCATGCCCGAGGCGCTGTCGTGGTCCTCCAATGCCGCGGCGGTTCAGACGATGGAGCTGGTCGGCACGCGTGACGCCTTTAATCAGGCAATCACCAACCTCGGCTTTAAGAACCTCGCCGAGACGGACGCCGATATGGTCGGCGCGCTGTCGCTGGGCGGTATGGAGGGCGGCGTAACGGTTCGCGAGATGGCTGCCGCGATGGAATATGTCGGCAACGGCGGTCTGTACTACGAGCCGTACACCTATTACTACGTGCTTGACCAGTATGACAATCCGATACTGGACAACCGCAACAACACGCCGATTGAGGCGTATACCGAAGAAACCGCGTACAAGATGAACCGTGTGCTGAATTATAACGTCGATACCTCTACCCACACCAACTCCAACTATGCGGCTATCAGCGGCTGGGAGATTTGCGGTAAGACGGGTACCACGGACTATGACAGAGATGCATGGTTTGTCGGCGCGTCCCCCTACTGCGCGCTCGCGTGCTGGGTCGGCTATGACCAGCCCGACACCGTCCCCTATACGGCGCTCGCTCCGATTACATGGCAAAAGGTCATGGCGAATTATCTGGAGGGCAAGGAATATAAGGACTTCGATATGCCCGACAGCATTATCCCCGCCACCTACTGCAAGGGCTCGGGTATGCTGGCGTCATCCTTCTGTACCGACACGGCGATGGGCTATTACAGCGCGTCCGATATGCCCGATTACTGCGACGGAAACCATATCGCGGTCAGCACACCCGGCGCTTCAAGCTCTGAGGTTACGCCCGAGTCGCCGACCTATTCCGATGATACTCCCGATTCACGTATCACGCCCTCCGACGCCGATTTGCCGAGTGAAGGCTCAGACGAATCCGTCCCCGACGGCGGCGAATCCGTACCCGAGGACGGCGGCGAATCCACGCCCGAGGACGGCGGCGAGTCCACGCCCGAGGACGGCGGAGGAGAAGCCGTTCCCGATGACGGCGGAGAGCCTGTCCCCGATGACGGCGGAGGCGGAGAATAACCGCCCCTGTCCCCCGCTTCTTTATCAAGTCCTGTCACGGGCGGTTCAACAGCCGCCCCCTACATAAATGAATGAAAGGTTGATTTCTATGATTCCTGTCGCAATCATGGGCCACGGTGTTGTCGGCTCGGGTGTAGCGGAAATTATTTTGACCCATAAGCAAAAGCTCTTTGCCGCAGTCGGCGAGCAGATTTACATAAAGCATATCCTCGATTTGCGCGAGTTCCCCGATTCGCCCGTCGCGGACTGCTTTACCAAGAATTTTGAGGACATCAGCAACGATATTGAGGTGCGGGTCGTCGTCGAAACGATGGGCGGTCTGCATCCTGCCTACGAATACGTCAAGGAATGTCTGTTAAAGGGCAAGAGCGTCGTCACCTCCAACAAGGAGCTGGTCGCGACCCACGGCGCAGAGCTGCTGGCGATTGCGTCCGAGCAGAACGCCAACTTCCTCTTTGAGGCTTCCGTCGGCGGCGGCATCCCGATCATCCGCCCGATGAACCAGTGCCTTGTCGCCAACAATGTCAGCGAAATCGCGGGCATCCTCAACGGCACCACCAACTTCATCCTGACCAAGATGATTCACGAGAACATGGAGTTCGAAACCGCCTTGAAGCTCGCTCAGGATCTGGGCTATGCCGAGCGCAATCCCGCCGCGGATATCGAGGGTCCCGACGCATGCAGAAAAATCTGCATCCTCGCCTCTCTCGCCTACGGCAAGCACATTTATCCCGACGCCGTCCCCACCGAGGGCATTACCAATATCACCCTTGAGGACGTCGAGTACGCTTCTATCTGGGGCGGCGTGATCAAGCTGATCGGCTCGGTCAAGAAGGTCGACAAGGACAAAATCGACATCATCGTCGCGCCGATGTTCGTCCCCATGAACAGCCAGCTCGCTAATATCGACGACGTGTTCAACGGCATTATGGTACGCGGCGACTGCACCGGCGACGTTGTCTTTTACGGTCGCGGCGCAGGCAAGCTGCCTACCGCATCAGCGGTTGTCGCGGACATGATTGACTGCATCAAGCACCTGAAATCCCGCAAATATCTGTTCTGGGCGGATTCCGACAACAGCAGCGTTCTGCCCGCAGGCGAGAGCGTTACGGCAATGTTCGTCCGCGGCGTCGCGAACAACAAAATCGACGCATATTATAAAGCAAAGGACGCCTTCGGCGATATTCATATTCTGCACAAAGCGTCCGCGCCCGAGAACGAGTTCGCGTTCGTCATTGAGCCGATGGCGGTCAAGGATATCGACGAAAAGCTCGCGAAGCTGGAAAAAGAAGACGGCGTCAAAATCATCTCCAAAATTCGTATCGGAGACCTGTAATGGAGTGAAGAGTTAAGAACTAAGAGTGAAGAGTTAAGGGAAACGCTGACGCGTTTTGGAATATATAGAATTTGGGTGCGGGCGAAGCCCGCCTGCAACTCTTCACTCTTCACTATTCACTCTTCACTAATACTAGGGAGGTATATACATTGAGTCTGATAGTTCAGAAGTTCGGCGGCACATCCGTCAAGGACGCCGAACGTGTACGGAACGTCGCTTCCATCGTTACGGAGGCCTACAAAAAAGGTAACGACGTTGTGGTTGTCGTGTCCGCTCAGGGCGACACCACCGACGATTTGATTGAAAAGGCGGCTGAGATTACCGCAAAGCCCACCCAGCGCGAGATGGATATGCTGCTCGCCTCGGGCGAACAGATCTCTGCGTCGCTGCTGGCGATGTGTATTCAGGACATGGGTTATCCCGCGATATCGCTGACAGGCTGGCAGGCAGGCTTTCTGACCACCAGCGCCCACACCTCGGCGCGTATCCGCCGCATCGACCCCGACCGCATCCACCGCGAGCTTGACCAGAAAAAGATTGTCGTGGTCTGCGGCTTCCAGGGAATATCACGCTATGAGGATATCACCACCCTCGGACGCGGCGGCTCCGATACCAGCGCGGTCGCGATTGCCGCTGCGCTGAGCGCAGACCTTTGTCAGATTTACACCGACGTAGAGGGCGTGTTCACCGCCGACCCGCGCAAGGTGCCTAACGCAATCAAGCTCAAGGAGATTTCCTACGACGAAATGCTCGAGCTTGCGACCCTCGGCGCGCAGGTGCTGAACAACCGTTCCGTCGAAATGGCGAAGAAATACAACATCGAACTTGAGGTACTGTCGTCATACACAGGAGTACCCGGTACTATCGTAAAGGAGAAGGTTAAAATGGAAAAAATGTTAATCAGCGGCGTCGCAAAGGACACCGACGTAGCCCGCCTGTCAGTCACCGGCGTTCCCGACCGTCCGGGTATGGTATTCAAGCTTTTCTCAAAGCTCGCCTCCAAGAAAATCAACATCGACGTGATTCTCCAGTCGGTCGGCAGAAACAACACTAAGGATATCGCCTTCACCGTCGCCCGTGAAAAGGGCGCAGAGGCAAAGGAAATCTGTGAAAAATTCGCAGAATCCGTCGGCGCGGAAGCAGTCGACTACGACGACAATGTTGCGAAGGTTTCTATCGTCGGCGCGGGCATGGAGAGCCACGCGGGCGTTGCGGCAAAAATGTTTGAGGCGCTCTATGACAGACAAATCAACATCCGCATGATCGCCACCTCCGAAATCAAGGTTTCCGTCATCATCGACAAGGCGGACGCAGACAAGGCAGTCACCGCGATCCACGAAAAGTTTTTCCCCGAAGCAGTCGACTAAAAAATAATGCATACAAAAGCGGCGCTGTTCGTTCGATACAGCGCCGTTGTTTTTTACAAATCAGCCCAAGCCTTGCGGTGCGCCGCACCCTACAGCAAAGGTGTGATTTGCTCCGCGTTTGAATGGTATTTATCATCTGCGTGGCGGGACGATGGGATCTCCCCCGTGGGGGAGGTGTCATCCGCAGGATGA